>CAJJBS010000088.1 GCA_905182385.1 Fidelibacterota bacterium TCS55 | reverse complement strand
ATAACATTACCACTTGGTAGAGTTCAAGTTCAAAAAGGAGGAACGGGCGCCTTTAAAAAAGCGTTACCTCGGATGTCTATCAATGAGAAAGATGTGATTAAAACACTAGCAAAATCTCGTTGTGAAATTTCTTTGATTGGAGGCGGAAAGCTTCGAATTGGTGAAAACTCTGAATTAGAGATAACAGAAGCGAATGTAAAACCGATGGAAAAGAATTTTGGAGCCACATTAAAAAAAGGTAATGTATGGGTGGCTGCTAAAGCCGCATTTGGTGAAAAGAAAAACATTGCAGTTCGAACACCAACAGCTGTAGCGGCTATTCGTGGAACAAAATATAGAGCAACAGCAGGTGGCGATGAAAGTTCAGTTTTAGTATATGATGGTAAGGTAGATGTGAATGCAGCAAAAAATGTTGTTGAGGCACGAAAAGATCAATTAAAAAAAGGATTTCAACCTCAAGGAGGAGCACCTAAGTTTACAATTGGGCCTGTAACTGAGGTAAAAGCGCCAGATCAAGTTTCAGGACCTTATGAAGTCTCCTTAGAGGATTGGGTTAGCTTGGTTGATGGTATGCAGATCAATATTCGAAAAGATGGAAAGTTCTCTATGTTTAAGTTTGATCAAGATGCAGATGCTGGCCTTGATTTTGTTAAATGGAATAAAGAACAAGATGCAAAAGATGGTAATTAATTTTCGTTTTCTAATTTAACTATAAAATATGTCTGACCTTTTAAAACGATTATTTATTGGCGGAGCTATTGGTTTAGCTTCTGCAATAATTATTGGCTGGGGTTCTTACGAAGTTCCTTTTATTAAAAATTTATTAGATGGCTATGAGTTTTTATCTTATGATAGTCGAATGAGAGCAAGGACTGCAGGTGTCGAACCAATGTCAATTGATGATGTTGTTATTGTTGATATTGATAACACTTCTGTTGCTCCAACAGAAGAAGGTGGATTAGGACATTACTTTGACTGGCCACAAGCTTACCATGGTCGACTTATAAATACGATTTCTTCCGGGAATCCAGCGGCTCTTATTTTTGATATTATATTCGACAAAGAAAACTCATTTAATTATGATTTAGTAAATGCTCTTAACAGTGAAAATACGCCATCAAATGACGCATTGGCTGAAGTAACGGGTCAGTTTTTACAAAGTAATGATCCAAGTTTATTTGTTGAAGCCACATACA
Source organism: Fidelibacterota bacterium TCS55 (assembly GCA_905182385.1). Classification (GTDB taxonomy): domain Bacteria; phylum Fidelibacterota; class Marinisomatia; order Marinisomatales; family TCS55; genus TCS55. The sequence goes on along the minus strand of CAJJBS010000088.1, from coordinate 15,234 downwards.
ATTCTCAAAAAGCCTACCACGCATTAGTTTTTGAACAAGAAGATACGCTCAACTTTTTATATAAAATGGATAATGAGCCTGAAGGATACTACTATGAAGAACATATTATTAAAGGGGTGTCTGAAGAAGCAAAAAAGAAATTACCTCAAGCAGATCGCATAGGTAATACATATGTAGATCTGCTTTCTGCTTCAGTTGGAGCAGGTTCTGCAAATTTTCCTCAAGATGAAGATGGAATAATTAGACGATCGCCTACTGCAATTTACTTTGAAGGTCCTGATCATGTTTATCCTAGTCTAGTTATGACGGCTACCATAGATATTTTAGGAATCAAAAAAGATGGTGGCTTTGACTATGATTTTGATAACAATATTTTAAGATTAATTGATACAACAAATACTGTAGTTAGAGAAATTCCAATAGATGACAATGGCCGTATGTATGTGAATTATTATGGTAAGTTTCAGACTTTTTATTACTTACCCTACATGTACTGTTTTGACCCCGAAATGCTTCCGCCTGAATATTGGGAAGGTAAAGTGGCTCTTGTAGGTGCCTCGCTACCAGGACTTATGGATTTAAGAAATACACCAGTTCAAGAGACCTTTGCTGGAGTTGAGATTCATGCGAATGTAATGAATAGTCTTCTTAAAAATGAATTTGTACAACCAAAAAATCGGACTGAAACTTTTATAATTATAATTTTTATATCTATTCTTTTAGGTGTCGTTGTTAGTTTTCCAGAAAAACCATTATATACTTTACCTATTCCACTCGTGGGTATTATTGCCTGGATTTTATTCACTTATAGCCAGTTTTTCTCTTCTTTAGTAATGTGGGAAGTTATTAGACCAGCCTTATCGATGGTAGGCACTTATGGTGGAATTTTCTTCTATAATTTTCTTGTCGTTGAAAAAGACAAACGATTTTTAAAAGATACATTTGGAACGTATATCTCACCTGAATTAATTGACCAAATGTTTGATGCAAAAGAAGAGCCCTCGCTTGGTGGAGAAGAAGGCTTTCATACTGCATTTTTTACCGACATTCAAAGCTTCTCGGCTTTTTCTGAAAAGTTAACACCAGTAGAACTAGTAGAATTATTAAATGATTATCTCACTGAAATGACGGATATACTTTTAGCGACGAAAGGAACTCTTGATAAGTATATAGGTGATGCTATAGTCGCTTTCTATGGTGCTCCTGCTCCCGTAAAAGATCATGAATATTGGGCTTGTTTGACTGCTATAAAAATGCAAGAAAGACTGGCAGAGTTAAGAGGAAAGTGGCAAGCCGAAGGGGAGCGTTGGCCTGAGATAGTACATAATATGCAAAATAGAATTGGTATTAATACAGGTAATATGGTGACAGGTAATATGGGGTCATCAATGCGAATGAATTATACAATGATGGGTGACACTGTAAACCTTGCGGCTCGACTTGAAGCCTCGGCAAAACAATATGGTGTGTATATTCAAGTGGCTGAAGAAACTTATAACTCATGTAAAGATAAATTTATATGGAGAGATCTAGATTATGTAATTGTTATGGGTAAGTCTGAGCCAGCTCAAGTATTTGAACTTATTGCCGAAGCTGATAAGATGCCTGATGGGTATGATAAGCTTTTACCAGCTTATCATAAAGCGCTAAAGCTTTACCGTAATCAAGAATGGAAAAAAGCGATAGAGGCATTTAAAGTCTCTGATAAGCTAGAGGATATGTTCCCAGGCCGTAAGACTAACCCTAGTCGTGTTTATATTCCTAGATGTGAACATTATAAAGATAATCCACCTGGAGATGATTGGGATGGATCTTGGGCTCTAACTAAAAAATAATATTTTTCAATGAACCTTCCCTTTTATGGTAAAAAGGATCTAAGTGCTGTTATCCAAATGACAGATGCTATCGAAGCGATGAAAGATGCTTTTATAGCATTAAGTAATGGAACGGCAGTTGTACCTCATCGGATTAATTTACAGCTAGAAGATAAAGATGCTCTTAACCTATCAATGCCTGCATACATTAAAGGTGGGCTATACAATACAATAAAAGTAGTAAACGTTCATTTCAATAATCCGAAAAAAGGTTTACCGCTTATTAATGGATTAATTTTGGTTATGGATTCTGAGAAAGGTAGCCCCTTGGCCATAATTGATGGAAAATCTGTCACATCACTCCGAACTGGAGCAGCTTCGGGTCTAGCAACTGATCTTTTATCAAACAAAGATTCTAAATGTGCTTTTATTTTTGGTACAGGTGTGCAAGCAAAATCTCAACTTGAAGCTATTTGTTGTGTAAGAGATTTTTCATCTATATTTATAGTTGGAAACTCAGAAGAAAAAACTAAAAATTTTTGTAGTGAATACAATGATATTGTTCAGCCTGGTACAGTTGATAATCTAAAAGAGGCAGATGTGATTTGTACAGCAACAACAAGCGAAGAACCTTTATTTAATATAGAGAATATTAGGCCAGGTGTTCATATAAATGCTGTAGGAGCACATAGACCTAATACTAGAGAATTAGATACCTCGGTTATTCAAGCATCAAAAATTTATATTGATGAACTATCTTCCAGTAAAATAGAAGCTGGAGATATTATTATTCCAGTTAATGAAGGAAAGTATACTTGGGATAAAATAGAAGGTGAGTTGGGTGATTTAATTGATGAAAAATTGACTGGAAGAACTAACCCCTCAGAAATAACATTGTTTAATTCTATAGGTAATGCTGTCCAAGATTTAATTATTGCTTCTATTGTAGTAGAAAAAAAATTAAAATTATAATTAATCCTGTTTCATATCTCGTTAAAATTTAAGAATTTCTAGTATGGATATTTTAAAAACGGCCACCCATTTGTTTAAGGGTGGCCGTTTTTTATTTATAACCGTCAGAGTGGTTAAATAATTTTGAAGGGTCAAATAAAAAATAATTTGATCCAATATCTATTTATTATTTTTAATAAACACATTCTCAATTACTTTCATAAAATATGAATAAAAATAAACAGGCAATTTTATTACTTGAAGATGGTAGAATATTTGATGGGAACTCATTTGGATATGAAGGTGAAACAACTGGAGAGGTTTGTTTTAATACTGGAATGTCAGGATATCAAGAGATCCTAACAGATCCATCATATTGTAAACAAATTGTAACGATGACTTCACCTCATATTGGGAATTATGGTATTAATAAAGAGGATATAGAATCTGACAGAATTCAAGTTTCAGGGTTTATTATCAAAGAAGAGTCTGAAGTTCCATCTAATTGGCGCTCTAATCAATCAATCGGAAACTATTTAAAAGAACATAAAATTGTTGGTATTAAAAATATTGATACAAGAGCAGTGACGCGACATATAAGAGATGAAGGTGCAATGAATGGTATTATATCGTCTGCAGATTTAGATATAGACACTTTAAAAGATAAGCTTAGCCAAGTTCAATCTATGGAGGGGCTTGACTTAGTACAAGAAGTCACAACACAATCATTATTTGAATGGGAACAAAATTCTAAGTCAAAAAAATATAAAGTTGCAGCCATTGATTATGGAATAAAATATAATATTATTAGATTATTAGAAAAGTCAGAATGTAACGTTACTGTATTTCCAGCAAAAACATCTGCTACTGAAATATTAAAGTTTAATCCTGATGGGGTTTTCTTAAGTAATGGTCCTGGAGATCCATCAGCAGTAAAGTATGGTATAGAAATGGTTCAAGGGATTTTGGGTAAAAAACCAATTTTTGGTATTTGCCTTGGTCATCAAATTTTATCTTTAGCATTAGGTGCAAAAACATTTAAACTGAAATTTGGCCATCGTGGAATTAATCATCCTGTAAGAAATATGGAAACGGGTCAAATTGAGATTACAAGTCAAAATCATGGCTTTGCTGTTGATTTAAATTCACTTCCTAATAATGTTATTGCCACTCATATCAATCTAAATGATGAAACTTCTGCAGGTATTAGATGTACAGATATGGATGCTTTCTCTGTTCAATATCATCCTGAATCAAGCCCTGGTCCGCATGATAGTCGATATTTATTTGATCAATTTATATCAATGATGTCGAAATGATTCTCGAAGCTAATAATCTAACTAAATCATTTGGGTTACGTAAAGCAGTAAATAATTTAAGCCTTGAAATACCTAATGGCTCAGTTTATGGGTTTTTAGGTCCAAATGGAAGTGGAAAATCAACAACTATTCGAATAATGACAGCATTGATTTCTCCAGATGTAGGTGAAGTTTTTATCAATGGAAATTCTATCCAAAAGAATGGAAGCAAAGCACTATCGGATGTTGGCGCATTAATTGAAAGAGCAGATTTTCATAAGCACCTATCAGCTAGAACTAATCTTAAAATGTTAGCAAGAATGGATGGAACAGATTTTTCAGCTATTCAAAAAGTTTTAGATCGCACAGGCTTAGGGGATAGAGCTAATGATAAGGTTAAAACCTATTCTCAAGGTATGAAACAACGACTTGGAATAGCTCAAGCGCTCATGGGAAACCCGAAATTACTTATACTAGATGAGCCAACAAATGGACTTGATCCAGAAGGAATGAAAGAAATAAGAGATTTAGTTGGCGAATTGTCTTCAGAAGGGATTACTATTTTTATTTCATCTCATTTACTAGATGAAGTTCAAAAAATTTGTTCACATATTGCCATGATTAGTTTAGGTGAACTTATAACTTCAGGCAAGATAGAGGATCTACTAAGAGACTCAGAAATATTAATGACAGAAATACATGTGGATCAAACAAAAAAAGCAATGAACTTATTATCAAATTATAAATGGATACATCGTTGTGATGTAAAAGAAGGTATTTTAAGAGTTAGTCTTGTTGAGAATAAAATATCTGAAGTTGTAAATATTTTAGTACAAAATAATATATTAGTCTCTGCTATAATTCCTAAAACTAGCTTAGAAGATCTTTACTTATCAAAGATGGAAATTAACAGAAAAGTCTAATGTTAAGCTTAATTCATAATGAATTACTTGTTATAACTGGAAGATGGAGAAGTTATATAGGCTTTATTGGTATTTCAATATTAATGCCTTTAATATTGTGGGGTTTTGCGTATGGAAGTGAAAGCCTCCAAAATGATTATGCACGAGGTTTTGAAGGTTCTTTTATGATTGTTGGCTCTATTATTAATGCATTCCTCGCTACATATATTATTATGAATGCACTTTGGATTCACATTCCTTTCTTAATTACTTTAGCTGCTGGAGACGCAGTTGCAGCTGATGGATCAAATGGAATATTTAGACTTACTTTAATTCGACCAGTGAGTAGGTTGAAAATTTTATTATCAAAATTATTAGCTAGCTATATCTATGCTGCTGCGTTAGTTATTTTTTGTGCGTTTTGGAGTTTAGGTATTGGTTCGATGGTGCTTGGAACTGGTGATTTAATTGTTATCGATAATGGGATACTTATTTTAAATGAAACAGAAGCATGGCTTAGAATGTTCCTTTCATTTTCACTGGCAATTATTGTTATGTGTATGGTCTCAACGCTATGTTTTATGTTTTCATCAATGGTGAATAATGGAATCGGACCAATTATTGGAGCAATGTTTTTAATTATTGTAGGGTATATAATAATTGCGATTCCATTAGATTTTTTTAGAAGGATAGAGCCTTATGTGTTCGTAAGCTATTTTAATGTTTGGCTTGATGCTTTTAAAGATCCAATTCCATGGATACTAATTGGAAAAAAACTAAGCGTTCTTATTACTTATAGTCTACTATTCTTTGGAATTTCTGCATTTGTTTTTTTAAATAAGGATATAAAATCTTGAAAATATATAATATTATTTTCATGCTATTTTTATTTGTAACAATTAAAGCACAAGATACAGAATTGGAAGAAATTAAAAATAATATTATCACACAATTTTCAAAAATTGATGATTATCAAGTTGATATTAATATAAAAATTAATATGACTGGTTTTAGAATGCCAAAAAAGAAGATAAAAATGTTTTTCAAAAAGCCTGATAAATTAAATATCAAAACTAATGGTTTTGCTATTATTCCAAAAACTGGAATTAATAATAATCCAAATGAGCTATTTGAAATGTTTAATTATATAACAGAAGTAAATCGTACAATTCGAAATAATAAACAATTTTACTTCATAACGGGAATAGTCAATCCAGATTCGATAGACATACCTATTAAGAATTTCCAATCTGAGAATGCCAATATCACAATGAGTTTGTTGATTGATGCAAAAGAATGGATTATAACAGAAGTGGATATTATTTTAGATAAAGAAAAAATATTTTCAATAAAAACAGATTATATAAATATTGATAATATAATGGTTCCTGAAAAAACAAACTTAAGTATAGGAATTAAAGAGATAAGTAGGATAAAAAATAATTTCAATAATGATCTTTTATTTAATTCTGATAATGACTTTATAAAAGCTAGTGGTCTTAATTTAAAGAATGATGAATTCAAAGGTGAAATAAGTCTAGAATTCTCAAATTATATAATAAATCAAGGCATTGATGATAATGTTTTTATTAGGAATTAAATAAATGCCCAAAAGAAAAGACATAGAGTCAATATTAATAATAGGAGCAGGACCAATAATTATTGGTCAAGCTTGTGAGTTTGATTATTCTGGAACTCAGGCTACCCGTGCACTAAAAGAAGAAGGATATAAAGTCATTCTTGTGAATTCTAATCCTGCAACTATAATGACAGACCCTGAACTTGCTGATGCAACATATATTGAACCAATTACTACTGATTATGTTGAAGCCATTATTCGAAAAGAAAAGCCTGATGCAATACTCCCAACTGTTGGAGGTCAAACTGCTCTTAATCTTGCAATTGCGCTTCATAAAGAAGGTATCCTTGAAAAATATGGTGTTGAATTAATTGGTGCTCAAGTAGAGGCTATCGATAAAGCTGAAGATAGAGAAAAGTTTAAAAAAGCAATGGATGAAGTTGGTATTGATACTGCTCAAGGTGGATTTGTAAATACGTGGGAACAAGGTGAGTCATTACTTGAAACAATGAATTTTCCAATTATAATTAGGCCCTCATTTACTATGGGTGGTACAGGTGGTTCAGTCGCTTATAATCATGATGAATTCCAAAAATTAATTGAAAATGGTTTATCTGCCAGTCCCATTACAGAAGTATTAGTTGAAGAGTCTTTACTTGGATGGAAGGAGTTTGAGCTTGAAGTTGTTCGTGATAAAACTGATAATGTAATAATTATTTGTTCAATAGAAAATATTGATCCCATGGGAATTCATACTGGAGACTCAGTTACTGTCGCTCCAGCAATGACTCTTTCAGATAAAGAATTTCAACAAATGCGAAATTGGGCTATAAAATGCTTAAGAACAATTGGGGTTGAAACAGGAGGCTCGAATGTACAGTTTGCTGTAAACCCTGAAGATGGTCGAATGATTATTATTGAAATGAATCCTAGGGTTAGTCGCTCTTCAGCTCTGGCTTCTAAAGCAACTGGATTTCCTATCGCAAAAGTTGCAGCAAAGTTAGCAGTTGGATTTACATTAGATGAGCTGCCTAATGATATCACGGGTAAAACATTAGCTGCCTTTGAACCAACAATTGATTATATAATTACAAAAGTTCCACGCTTTGATTTTGAAAAATTTCCTTCAGCTTCTGGTCATTTAGGTGTACAAATGCAAAGCGTTGGAGAGGTAATGTCAATTGGTAGAACATTCCGCGAATCAGTTCAAAAAGCATATAGATCTTTAGAAGTAGGATTAGAAGGCTTAGAAGCGAAGCCAGTGGCAGAAGGAGATCCTGATTTAAATAGAGCAAGGTCATTAGACATGTCTTCTCTTCGCCATGGAACAGCCTTTAGACTTTTAAAAGTAAGGCAAGCATTTTTAGAAGGTCAATCCATTGAAGATGTCTTTAATGTAACAAAAATAGATCCGTGGTTTTTAAATCAAATAAAAATGTTGGTAGAAACAAAAAATGATTCAGAACTACGTGAATTAAAACAGCAAGGTTTTTCAGATAAACAAATAGCTCGAAGGAGAGGAAAAACAGAATTAGAAATTAGACAACAACGTAAAGAAGAATCTGTTTTACCCTCATATAAAGTAGTTGATACATGCGCTGCAGAATTTAAAGCTGAAACGCCATATTGTTATTCTACTTATGAAAGCGAAAATGAAATTAATCCTTTAGAAGGGAAGAAAGTTATAATACTTGGTGGAGGCCCCAATCGAATTGGACAAGGAATTGAATTTGATTATTGCTGTGTTCAAGCAGTCTTTGGTTTGAAAGATCAAGGTTATAAAACAATTATGGTTAATTGTAATCCTGAAACTGTAAGTACTGATTTTGATTTAGTAGATAGATTATATTTTGAGCCAGTAACTTTTGAAGATGTACTCAATATTGTAGAGTTTGAGAAGCCTGATGGTGTTTTGGTCCAGTTTGGTGGACAAACGCCATTAAAGATAGCTAATGATTTAGCAGAAGCTGGAGTTCCTATAATGGGGACATCTCCTAAAAATATTGATTTAGCTGAAGATCGTGAAAAATTTGGCAAAATTTTAGATAAACTTAATGTAACCTGCCCACAATTTGGTACAGGTAGAACGCTTGATGAAGTTATAGTAGTAGCCGAAAAAATTGGATTTCCTGTTTTGGCGAGACCAAGTTATGTTTTGGGCGGTCGAGCAATGGAAATAGTTTATTCAAAAGATCAACTAGTTAATTATATTTCAAGGAATGCTGATGTTACTGAAGGTCATCCAATACTGATTGATCAGTTTTTAGAGGATGCTTTTGAATTTGATGTTGATGCTCTAAGTGATGGGAATGAAGTTTATATTGGAGCAATTATGCAACATATTGAGGAAGCGGGAATACATTCTGGTGATTCAGCCTGTGTATTGCCACCTTATCGTATTACAACAGAGGCCATGGATGAAATTATAAGAATAACTAAATCTTTAGCTTTAGAATTAAATGTAATTGGATTGATTAATTTACAATTTGCTTATAAAGATGGCATAGTTTACGTTTTAGAAGTAAATCCAAGAGCAAGCCGTACAGTACCATTTGTTAGTAAATCAACAAACACACCCTTAGCTAGAATTGCTTCACAAATTGCTACAGGTAGACAATTAAAAGATTTTGATTTAAATCCCTGGGATAGAATAAATCATGTATCTGTAAAAGAGGCTGTTTTACCATTTAATAAATTTCCTGAAGAATCTGTTTTTTTAAGTCCAGAGATGAAATCAACTGGAGAAGTAATGGGTATATCTGAGACAATGGGTGAATCTTTTAGGCGTGCTTCAATTAGTGCAGGCAATGTTATTCCTAAATCTGGAACGGTATTTATTTCGGTTAATAATGCTGATAAACTTGATATAATTCCTATAGCTAGAGATTTAACAGAACTTGGATTTGAAATTATTGCAACTATAGGTACGACTAAAGAGTTAAGACGGAATGGTCTTAAAGTTAATCCAGTATTTAAAGTGGGAGAAGGAAGGCCAAATGTAGTAGATAGTATAAAAAATGATGAAATTAGTTTAGTTATTAATACTCCGATGGGAGCAACCGCTAGATATGATGAAGAATCAATTGGAAGAGCATGTATAAAAAAAGGAATTCAAGTGATAACAACTCTTTCTGGAGCTGAAGCTGTAGTCAGAGCTATTCGTTTAAATGATCGAGAGATTAAAGTAAAGTCTATTCAAGAATACCATCATCATTAATTTAAATAAGAGTGTTAATTAATTTTTTGAACCCTTTTAAATAAGACAATTTTTTTAATCCAAAATACTGAGCGATACATACATCTTTAATTACAGATTTTTTTCTAAAATCTTCACGTGAATGTATATCACTTAAATGAACTTCTACTGTAGGGATGTTTACAGATGCAATAGCATCTCTAATAGCATAAGAATAATGGGTAAAAGCTCCAGGGTTAATAATGATTCCCTTAGCATTATCAATAGATTTATGAATATGATCTATAATTTCACCTTCATGATTTGACTGAAACCATAAAAAAGAATGTCCTTCAGTTTTTTGATGTTCATTTAACCATTCTTCAATATCTAATAGTGTATCTTTTCCATATAGTTTTGGGTCTCGCAAACCAAGTAAGTTCAAGTTTGGACCGTTTATAACAAAGAATTTCAATTTAGGACCTTTAATGATTCTATAATTAAGTCTTCATCAACTTTAGTTGTAGTTTTTGCATTCCCTAGATTATCCAAAATAACAAAATTTAATTTACCTTTTTCAGTTTTTTTATCATTTTTAATAAATGGTAATAAATGATTGGGGTTAATATGTGGTAATTCTGGTAGAGGCAAATTATCAATCATATTTATTAAGATTAATAGATCATTCTTTGAGATTGAACCTAGTTTCCCTGATATATACCCAGAAGATTTCATACCAAAAGCAACAGCTTCTCCATGTCTAATTTTACCATAGCCTAGATATGATTCTAGAGCATGCCCAATGGTATGTCCAAAATTAAGTATCTTTCTAATACCATGCTCATTTTCATCTTTTGAAACAATTTCAGCTTTGATTTTACAAGATGTATAGATAGCATTATCAAAAGGAAAATTATTTATATCCATTAGCCATGACCGTATTTGAAGTAGGAATTCTTTATTCCATATTGCACCATATTTAATTATCTCACCTATTCCAGCATTAACTTCTTCTTTTGGGAGTGATTCTAAAAGATTAGGATCAACTATAACTCTTTTTGGTTGATAAATAGCACCGACTAAGTTTTTACCCTCAGATACATTAATACCAGTTTTACCGCCAATAGATGAATCGACCATGGCAAGAAGTGTTGTGGGTATTTGAAAATAATCAACTCCTCGCATAAATGATGATGCAACAAAACCTCCAACGTCTCCAACAACTCCTCCTCCTAAGCATATTATGGAGGTCTTTCGATCACAACCATATTGAATCATTTGACTAATGATTCGACTATATTCATTTATACTTTTAGCTGCTTCACCCTTTGGAATTGTAATGAAATCAACATCAAATCCATTATTTTCTAACTTTTTTAAAAAATTATATCCAAAAAGCTCCATTAAATTATGTTGAGTAATAATTATCCATTTTTGTCCATGATTATACTTAGCAAGGAGCAAAGAGTCTTCTTTAATCAGTCCTGACTTAATATCAATTGAATAAGATCGATCACCTAAATTAACCTGAAATGATTTCATTAGTTTAATTTCTCAATAATTTGATTACTTAAAATTTCTGGTGCATAACCATCAGTATTAATTGTTATCGCAGCAGTCGCATAATAATATTTTTTTCTTTGATCCCATATTTTTATAAGTTCTTCTTCTATATTCTTATGTCTCAAAAGTGGACGATTTAAATTTGAATGTAAACGTTTTTTTAAACTTGAGATTGATGTATTAAGAAAAATAACCAGACCATTAGAAGAAATATTTTTTCTATTATTGTGATTTAAAATAAGACCTCCACCACAAGCAATAACTACATTAGAACTTTTAATTTCTGATAAAGCATTTGTTTCTAAGGTTCTAAAATAATTTTCGCCTTTTTCTTTAAATATATCATCGATGGACATTTTATTTTTTACTTCAATATAATGATCTAAATCTAAGAATGGAGTCTTTAGTTTTATTGCCAATAATTTTCCAACTGTTGACTTACCTGAACCCATCATACCAATTAAATAATAATTCATTAATACTTAGCAGTCATTTTCATATGTGCTTTAAGCTGATCCATTGAATCTCCACCAAATTTTTCTAGAATTGCATCAGCTATAACAAAACATAGCATACTTTCAGCAATTATGGATGCAGCAGGAACAGCGCATGAATCAGTTCGTTCTTTATGAGCTTTTTTACTTTCGATTGAACTTATATCAATAGATTTAAGTGGTTTAATTAATGTTGGAATAGGTTTCATTGCTAAACGTATTAGAATTGGTTGCGCGTTACTCATTCCACCTTCAATACCTCCAGCATTATTTGAATATCGAGTAAACTTTTTTCCATCATGGCCAATTTCATCATGTATTTGACTTCCAAACTTTTCTGTTTCACTAAAGCCTTCACCAATTTCAATTCCTTTAAAGGCATTTACGCTCATCATCATTGCGGTAATACGTGCTTGTAGTTTACGATCCCATTGCGTGTAACTACCTAGACCATAAGGTAACCCACTAGCTATAACTTCAAAAATTCCCCCAACTGAGTCACCACTTTTTTTTGCAGCATCAATAGTTTCAATCATTTTAGTTTCTGATTTTTTATCAAGACATCTTACTGGAGATAAATCAGCAGTCTCGCTTAATTTATTAGGACTAAAATCTATTGGTAAGTCACTTTGATCTTTAATATTATGAATCTGAACAACACGACTACCAATTTGAATACCAATATCTTCTAAAAGTTTTCTACATAATGAGCCAAGAGCGACTCTCATAGTAGTCTCTCTAGCACTTGATCGTTCTAGAACATTTCTAATATCATCAAAGCCATATTTTTGAACTCCTGCCAGATCTGCATGGCCAGGGCGAGGAAGAGTCACTTTACGAATTTCTTCTTCTACAGGAGTAACTGACATCTTTTTTGTCCAGTTTTCCCAATCTTTATTTTTAACAATAAGACCAACCGGTGATCCAAGCGACTCTCCATGTCTTACTCCACAATAAATATCTGCATGGTCTCTTTCAATTTTCATTCGGCCACCACGTCCATGTCCCATTTGTCTTCGTAATAAATGTGAATCAATATAATTTTCAGATATTTCTAAACCTGCTGGTAGACCATCTAAGATTCCTAGTAGTCCTTGTCCATGTGATTCACCTGCAGTTAGAAATTTGAGTTGTTTTAACATAATTCTAATTTTAACACCTTTTTTACTTTTTCTAATTCAATTTTTTCTGAAATTTTTTCACCCATCCATATTTCAGTTGAAGCTATTCCTTGCCAAATAAACATATCTAAACCACTTATTGTTTTGGCTCCAATATTTTTTCCATACTTTAACCATTTTGTTTCAAGTGGATTATAAACTGTTTCAATGAGAGTTGATTTATTATTTATTTCTATATCTGGCATGGAATTTATTTTAGGCCACATTCCAAGAGGGGTGCAATTAATTATAATATTAGGTTTATCATTTAAACTATTGGTTGGATGAAGAGTATTAATCCATTCTAATAATTTCTGTTCTGCATCCATTGTTCTATTTTTTATCGATATAGACTTAATTCCATTTTTTATTAATCCATATGAAATTGCTCTTGCAGCACCTCCGGCACCAATGATGACGCAACTTTTATCATCTAAAGATAAATCATTATTCTTAATAGTCTCAAGAAAACCAATCCAATCAGTATTATATCCCTTACCTTTATAAACACAATTAACTGCTCCAATCTTCTTTGCAGAATCATCAAGGGATTTTAAAAATGGTAATATAGTCTGCTTATGGGGCAGAGTAACATTAAAACCATTTAGTTTATTTGTATTAACAAAAGTATTTAATTGATGCTTAGTAACCTCTTTTTTATCATAAGAAGCACTTATGTTTAGTTGATGGTAAATCTCTTGATGGAGAATAGGACTTAAACTATGCTCAATGGGGGAGCCAATAACCGCAAATTGCTTCATTTTCTAAGTCTTTCTAATTCTTGGAAAAATTTTGGAAATGAAATTGAAACACAATCAGGATTGTCAAGTTCTACATCTTCATTTGAAACAAGTCCTGCAATAGCAAAGGTCATAGCAATACGATGATCATTATATGTTTTAATTTTGGCTGCTTTTAAAAGAGTTGGGCCCTTAATAACAAACCCATCCTCAAGCTCTTTAATATTAGCGCCCATATTGATTAGGTTTTTGCAAATAGCTTTTATTCTATCACATTCTTTATACCTTAACTCTTTTGCATCTCGAACTTCAGTTATACCATTTGCTTGAGTAGCTAATAATGCAATTAAAGGGAGTTCATCTATTAATCCTGGTATATCAGTTTTTGAAATATTTATATTTTTTAAATTGCTTGAAACTACTTTTAAACTTCCAATTTTTTCTCCAAATGAAATTTTTTCATTGAAATACACCAACTTTGCACCCATTTTATTAATTATTTTATAAAACCCAATTCGAGTTGGATTTAATAAAATATTTTCAATGGTAATTGATGAATTAGGTAAAAGCATTGCAGCAGTAGAAAAGAATGAAGAAGTAGAAGGGTCTCCGGGTACATTAAAATTAATTAGTGAGGATAAACTAGATTTTGAAATTGTATTTTTTAAATTATTTGTTGAAAGTGATGCGCCTAATTTTTTGAGCATTATTTCTGTATGGTTTCTTGATAGAATACTTTCAGTGGTTGAAGTCTCACCATCTGCTCCAATCCCAGCTAACAGAATTGCAGATTTTATCTGTGCACTAGGAATTAATGAATTATGTGAGATACCATTTAAATCACTTTTAAAAATTGATATGGGGAGTTTTCCATCATTACTTTTCGATCTTAATCCCATTTGAGCTAATGGATTTAAAATTCTATCCATAGGTCTAGATGAAAGTGATTGGTCACCTACAAATCTAGCGTTAATTCCTTTCCCCGCTAGTAGTCCTAATAACAAACGAGTTGTAGTCCCAGAATTTCCACAATTTAAATCAACTATTGGATCAGTAAACTCACCACCACGAATAAATGTTGTATGCCCATTATCAAATATTTCAATACCACAATGTTCTAAACAATCACGCGTAGAAATCACATCGCTTCCATTTGATAAATTTAAAATTTGAGATTCGCCATTTGACATAGCAGCAAAGATTAGAGCTCTATGCGACAATGATTTATCACCGGGTAAAGTAATTATTCCTTTAATAGACATTCTTTTTTAATTCATCAGCGATCAAAAAAGCTAATTCTATAGCTTGATTTGCATTTAATCTAGGATCACAATGTGTTCTATATCTATCGGATAGGTTATCTTCAGAAATTTTATCTAAACCACCTGTACATTCAGTAACATTTTGTCCTGTCATTTCGAGATGAACTCCTCCAACTTGTGAACCTTCAGCTTTATGTATTTGAATATTCTTTTTTAGTTCTTCTATTATATGATCAAAAGGACGAGTTTTGATCCCGAATTTACTTTTAGTTGTGTTTCCATGCATTGGATCAGAT
>CAJJBS010000087.1 GCA_905182385.1 Fidelibacterota bacterium TCS55 | reverse complement strand
GCGTTTATTTCTTATAACTTATTTTTTAGGATGTGTTAATAATGATGATCCTAAATTTGAAGAATTAATTGATGGATTATTTATAACGCGTACTATAACTAATTATAAAACATATGGAAAAAGAGATGGTGCATTAACACAAGGCTTTATCATTTTTCAATTGGAGAATAATGAGAGTATTCAATTAGAACTCGAAGTGACTTATAATCCAATCCCCATACTTACTTCTGGCTATTGGAAAACATTGGAAAATGAATCTATTAGAGGAAAAGTTCAAACAATTTCTTTGAAATTTTTAGGAGGTCAAGGTGAAGGCCCAAGTCTTGGTGGTAGTTTTGATCTCAAATATAAATCTGAAACTCGATTTAAAGTTTTTATACCCTTAAGACCGATTAATAAACCAAAGTGGTAAAGTTGAGTTTAGATATATTTGTAATAAATATATCTATAATTACATTTTAATAGGATTAATTAAGCAACTTTTACTTTCTAATCTTATATGTTTTTAAAAATAAAAAATATACCTGATGTATCTTGGTCTTCTAATAACCCTCTAAATTTTAAACCGAGGCTAAAGACTTTCGTTGCCCTTTGTCTAGGACTTATTATTTTCGGTTTTGGTTCTTCTTTACTTTTTCATGCAACGATTGGTAATAGTCCCTGGGTTGTTCTTGCTGAAGGTTTATCAATCAAATTTAACTGGTCAATTGGTTTTTCTACCTTTATATGCAGTATAATAGTATTATCCATGTGGATCCCATTAGGTCAAAAACCAGGACTGGGAACAATTATGAATATTATTATTATTGCAGGAATATTAGATTTATCAATTTATCAATTTGATTTCTCATCTAATATTTTTTTTATTAATTTTCTTACTGCATTGTTAGGTACTATTACTGTGGGCGTGGGAAGTGGTATATATTTAATAGCAAATTTAGGTTCCGGTCCAAGAGATGGGTTAATGACTGGATTACAAAAAAAATATGGTTATACAATAGCCTCAGTCAGAACATCTATTGAAGTAACTGTAGTTTTACTTGGATGGTTTTTGGGGGGAACTGTAGGTATAGGAACACTAATTTTTGCATTTGGAATAGGTCCCGCAGTAGCATTTGGACTTTATTTAATAGGTTTAACTAACAAAAAAGCCCCACTCTAGGTGAGGCTTTTTTTATAAGGTATAATAAAACTAATCTAGAGAAGTTTGTGAAGTCCCAGAACCGCCTGATACTGGTGACCAATGCGAAGCTCTGACTTTCCAAGAACCACCTTCTTTAACATATACTTGTGTAACACGAGTAAGATAATGGGAAACAGCTGGTGCATCTTGTGGTTTCATTGAACCTTCAGAATAATACATAGCAACGGCAGCTTTCTTTGGTACAAGAATTACTACTTCAATATGTTTGAAGTCAATATTCATATAATCATATTTTTCAGGCCTCCCAGCTGGGGCAATCTTCTGTAGCAATCCACCACTCGACCAAAACTCAAGTGCTCCTTTGGAAGAATAATTATCAGCTGTTTGGCTATTTTTCTTTGAGTATTCATTATTTGCTAATATCTGTTTGATTAAATCTTCTTTGTCACCTGCAATTAGTTGAACTGGATTTAATACTAATAACCCAATACAAACTATGAAAAGTTTTTTCATAAAGGTTTCCTTGGCTTTTTTACTGCTCTATTAAATTAAGCTTAATTACTTAACCTTAAATATTACAATAATTTGTATAAACAAAAGGCTCATTTCAGATTGATCTTTTTATTTATTAATTATCAAGAATTTTAATTATTTTGGTAAATTCGAGGCACCTGTTTCAAGTGTATATATTTTACCTTCTTTGAATGTGATAAAAGCTAAAACAGCTTGCCTATTACCATCATTAAAAGATACAAAAGCATGCTCAACAGCAACCTTTTCATTTTCAAAAAGAATTCGCACTTTTTCTCTCTTAATATCACCACTCATTCCCCAGGCTACAACTTCAGATTTAGATAGAATCTTATCAGCAGAGTGTAATGTAAACTTGTAATCATCGTGTAAACAATCGTTCATGCTATTCTCGTCTCTTGCTTCAATTGCTTTTCCCCATTTTTCTAATATAGACATTATTTTTCCTTAATTTGGTTTAGTCAGGTTAATATTTTTTTTGTTTATTTGTTTAGTTAATTAAAGTCTAATATACCTAGAATATCAGTTAAATCTATTAAATCGCTATTGCCAATGTTCAATGCATATATTAATCTCTTGTTCTATAAATGATTATAAAGATAAAAGATAAAAATAATGTCTGATCAAGAACCTTTGATTCCACCAGAAGAGCCTGAATTTAGTTCTCGTAATGTGCGTAGTAATGTTGCGCCTATTTTTCAAATTCTTCAAAGTGAACAACTTATTTTACAAAGAACAGACCAAAAAGCTTTTACCTTAATGTCATTACTTGCTGCTTTTATGGTCTTTTTCATTGTCCATTTTTCTAAAGTTATGGATAATAGTGAAATAAATATATTATCAGCCTTAATGGTAATTGTTTATTTTATTAATGCTACATTTGGCTTGATTAATCTAATGTTAGTTATTGTACCTAGAATACGGAACGATATGAGCCATGAAGATTTACCTGAAATCAATGCAACTTTTTTTGGCGGAATTGTTCAATTTAAAAATCCAGTTGAGTACGCTTCTTATTTAGCTAAAATGACAGAAGATAATGATAATACATTTAAAATGTTTGCTGCTCAACTTTATGCTCTAGGTCATATTAATGCGTACAAAAATAAACATATGCGTCGTGCCATACTATTTTTTGGTGCTGCTATTTTTAGTGAGTTAATAATAATTATGGCTTTCGCATGGTCTTTGACTCGTGCTGCTTTTTAATTACTTATTAATAGTTAATTATTATTGAAATTCACCTGTTTCATAATTTTGTTTATTTATTATAAATAAGTATTTATTATTGATAATGAAAAAGAATATAGTTTATTCAACAGATCTATCATTTGAAATAGAATCTTCAAATAATAATAATAAGAAGGTTCCAAATAACCAAGATTTACGAATTCATTTAGATCGTCGTAAAGCAGGTAAAATTGTTACAATTATTAAAGGTTTTAATGGTAGTCGTAAGCAATTAGAAGAATATGCAACTTTAATTAAAAAAAAATGTGGAGTTGGTGGTAGTGTTAAAAATAATGAAATTCTTATTCAAGGAAATGTAAGAGAATTTGTAATTTCACTATTAAATGATGATGGTCATATTGCTAAACCATCAGGTGGGTAACTTGTTTAAATTTTGGTAAATAGGAATAAAATAAAAATGTTTAAAATTAAATCAATATTATTTTTTGTGTTTTTACTCGCGTTGATGTCATGCTCGGAAAAAGCTCCTACATCTGAGCAATTAACTATGTTGGTTACAGCTAATGTTCGGGGTCAACTTGACCCTTGTGGATGAAAAGCTAATCCACTAGGCGGTCTGCCTAGAAGATTGACTTATATAAATCAACTTAAAGAAGGTGGAGTTGATCCCCTTTTACTAGATGCCGGCGATGCACTCTTTGAATTAAATATTTTATCGAAAGGAAAAGAAGCTTCTTCAAAACTTAGAGCTAAAACTGTTTTTGAATCCACTGCGAAAATGGGCAATTATTTATACAATGTAGGTCATAATGATTTTGCAGCTGGGTTAGATTTTTTAAGGCAATTAGAAGATTCAGCGAATAACAAATTTATTTCTTCAAACTTAGTTAAAGCTGGTACGGATGATTTAGCTTTTAAGAGTCATGTTATTATTGAAAGAAATGGAATAAAAGTGGGTGTTTTTGGTATATTGTCTAGTTTGCCAGCATCAATTACAGAACTTGAAGTTAAAGATGCACTTTCTGTTATTAATTCAAAAGTAAAAGAATTACGTCCACAAGTAGATGTACTTATTATGTTAATTAATGCAAATAAAGTTCAATTAGATAAATTAATTGCTGAGACTAAAAATGTTGATTATGTTTTTTCGAGCAAAGAAACAAGTCGTACTCGACCAGAAAGAAAGCAAGCAGATGGTAACCCCATGCTTTACGCCACGGGTATCCAAGGTAAATATCTTGGTCGGATTGATGTAAAGCTTGTTGATAAAAATAACCCTATAAATGATATAACCGGTTCAATGATGACGGTTGAACTATTTCAACAAAGATTAAATAATCTTCAAAAAAGAAATCCGGATAAACCATTAGAAGATGTTTATAAAAACAATTCAAATGTATTAAACATGGTTCAAAAATTTAGAAATGGTTTGAAAGAATCTAAAGAATCAATTAATGATTACTCTAATACATCATTCTATAGTTTAATTGCACTAAACAGTAATGTGTCTAGTGAAAAGAAATTATTATCTTTTGTAAACAAAACATTGAAAACTTGCGATACTTTAGATAAGCAAAGTACTAGCTTGCCTTAATGAATATTAGGATACCTATAGTTCAGGCAATCTTATTGGTTGTTATTTCATTATTGATTGGTCTTGGATCAAATATTATTAGTAGTAAGCCAATCCCTTGGTTTGCCGAAGAATTAGCTGTGGTAGATATGGTTGAAATAAACTCTGACGAACCTATTCTAGCCGCAATATCACTGAAGCAGGCTAAGGTTTTCTTTGATGAAGAAGTATTGTTTGTAGATGCAAGGGATGAAGGCTATTATCAAGCTGGTCATATAAAAGGTGCCATGAAAAATATTTTTCTTTATGAATTAATTTTCAAGATTGAGGAAAAACAAAATAAAGATACTCCTTTGGTTGTTTATTGTGGAGATCCAGGTTGCGGTGATAGTGAACAACTAGCTTACGATTTTAAGGACATGGGCTTTACAAAATTATATGTATTTAAGGGCGGTTGGTTAGAGTGGTCTAAGGCTGGTTACCCAAGTGAGGTAGGTAAATGAATTATTTACTTAATGGTCCAGTTATTTTATTAGCTCGACTTATTTTAGGTGGTGTTTTTATTTTAGCAAGTTTAGATAAAATTTCTAATCCAGAAGCTTTTGCTGCAGCAATAGGAAATTATCATGTTTTACCATTTGGTCTAGAAAATTTATTGGCATTAATATTACCATGGCTAGAATTTATAACAGGTATTTTCATTATTGCAGGAATTATGGTAGATGGAGCAGCAATTATGATAATAATAATGAACATGATATTTATAATTGCAATATCGCAAGCATTAGCTAGAGGAATTAGTATTGAATGTGGGTGTTTTTCTGTATCCTCAGCAGCAGAAGGTGATAAGATAGGTATAATAACTGTTATTAGAGATATTGGTTATTTAATTTTAGGATTTTTAATTTTTTATCGTCAGAAACATAAGTTTGAATTCTTTCCAAAACCCGTTTGATGATGGATAAATAAATTATAAATTTTAGCATTACTAGTTCTATATAATTGCGAGAGTAGCTCAGCTGGTAGAGCACCACCTTGCCAAGGTGGATGTCGCGAGTTCGAACCTCGTCTCTCGCCCTTCTAAAACCCTCGGTTTCACGACTGGGGGTTTTTTATTGTGTTTAATCAGAAGTATTCAGACTTATACCTAACATATACTAAAAGGGGATACAGATTTGGGGGATACAACCCCCGTATCCGTTTGTATATAAATCCTAAAGCATACTTCATATATTAATCAACTCAATCAATTACAGACTTTTCAACCTAAAATCTCAACCTAAAACACCTTTTAGGGGGTGTACCCTTCTAATAAAAGGTACTAACACATAATTAGATTATTTTTTGTAAGTTGAGCTAAGTTTTAAACCAAAGGAAATCTTTATGAAAAAAATAGCTATGCTTTTATTATTAATCGCAACTATTAGTGCTGAGCAATTAAAAGTCCCCTCTCAATATTCTACAATCCAAGCAGCTGTTGATGCTTCATTAAATGGTGATACTATTTTAGTAGCGGCTGGAACTTATAAAGAAAATGTTGAGTTAATAAATCCTGAGGGTGGCCCATATAAAAGTATTAATGTTATTGGCGAAGATAAGAATACAACTATCATTGATGGGAATCAAAATGGTTCAGCCTTTCTTGTAATGAGAAACCTCGATTTTTTATTGAAAAATTTTACTATTCAAAATGGTACCGGATGGGAAAGTTCTGGAGGTGCGGTAAACATAAATGGCTTAAGTGGCACTTCAGCAACAGCTGTACTTGAAAATCTTATATTAAAAAACAATCCTGCTGGTGGTGCTGTTTGGGCAAATAATAGTGATTTAACAATAAAAAATTCCTCCATTGAATCAAATACAAGCTTCCAAGGTGGAGGCATTAAAGTAGAAAACTGTATAAAATTAACGCTGGATGATGTTGTTGTGAAAAATAACACAGCGAACCAGGGAGGTGGAATATATGCTCAACAAACCCCTGTTTATTTTTCTGGAACTGTATCTCTATTAAATAATCATGCTTCTACTGAGGGAGGCGGTATCTCTTTCGATGGTGCTGCACCTAATCAATTATTAACTAATTTAGTAGTTGCTGGTAACACCGCTGGA
>CAJJBS010000086.1 GCA_905182385.1 Fidelibacterota bacterium TCS55 | reverse complement strand
AATTCAACACAATACAGATTTTTTCCAATGTTTCGAATCTAACACCTCTGACATTTCCATTTTTTAACATAGATAAATTTGTCAATGAAAGCCCAACAGCTTTTGAAAGCTCAGTAAGCGAAATTTTTCTTTTTACTAACATAGCATCTAGATGAATTGTGATAGGCATATTATAGATTCGATAACTTAACTTTATTATTAATGATCGAAGTTATTAAATATTAATTTATAACAACAAGTATTTTAAGTATTACTTAAAACTTTTATGAACTAATGATACTTTTTTTGGTCAGGTAATTCACTTAGTTTCTAGCCATGAGAACTCTTATATCTCTATTAATATTATCATCACTCCTAATAGGGCAATTTGGAAAAGTTGAAGTCACCGTAGATGATCGGCTTCTCCGTGATAGCGAAAGACAAAAAGTTTCATCAATTCGAGATGAAGTTAGTCGTTTCTTTGATCGCCAATTATGGGATGATAAATTTCAGGAATTAAATATCCCTCTTAATATATCCATTGTTTTTCAAGGCGTTGCTCAAAAAGGAGGAATGGAGACATTCCATGCACAAGTTTTAGTAGCTGATGGATTAGATATTAGATATTTTGACAAAGCACTTCAGTTTCATTATAATGCTGGTGGTTCAATACAGTATGATCCAGTAATTTTCAACCCTTTAGGTAGTTTCTTTGCATATTATGCTTATGCTGTTTTAGCAGGATGGATGGATACTTATGAGTTTTATGGAGGAAACTATGCCTATGGACAAGCTCGCGAGATAGCATTGAGAGGTATGGCCTCTGATTATCCCAAAGGATGGAGTTCACGTGTACAATTATTGAAAGAGATTACTGGCAATAAGGGGCTTCGAGAAGCTCGTTTTGCATTTTATGTGGCTATGGATCTTTTTGATCAAGGAAACCCTGATGATGCACTAAATGAATTCAAACTCATGATAGAAGGATTAGAAATTGTTTTTCGCCAATACCCTACTGGAAGAACTCTATATTTTATTGATGCGCATAGAGAAAAACTTGCCAAGCGGTTAAACTTATTAGGTCAAGTAGATATGTTATATCGTTTATCTGAAATGGATCCCGCACATAAGGATATTTACATCAGAGGATTAAAGAAAAAATAAATTATTCTTTAATAATATTTGCTGAATGTTTCTTTCCTCGAATATAATAA
The DNA here is from genome assembly GCA_905182385.1 of Fidelibacterota bacterium TCS55. Classification (GTDB taxonomy): domain Bacteria; phylum Fidelibacterota; class Marinisomatia; order Marinisomatales; family TCS55; genus TCS55. Next base: position 1,986 of record CAJJBS010000086.1, on the reverse strand, counting down.
TCAAACACCACGCTACCCCAATATAGCCAAGGCAATACTTTCTTATCTTTTACAATTCTTATTTGTTTTATCTGTTTTCTCCTTTTCCAAATAGAAAAAGGATGACTAACAATCCATAATAATGATTGGATTATTCCAATTGCATGATTTAAATCCATTCTAATAAAAGAATAAACTAATGCAACCAATTCTAATGTAAAACGGATTGGGAAAATGTATAATGTAAGCGGTAAGCTATAATTGCTAAGAATCATTTGCAGAGAGTTTCGATGATTCAAATATTGTTTTTTACGAGAAAACATAGGTAGGGTAGCCCCATTTTTATGAAAAACTACACTACTTGGAATAGCCCAAGTTTCTTTATCCATCAAATGAAGTCTCCAACAAAGATCAATCTCTTCTTGGTGAGCAAAAAAACTTTCATCAAATCTACCCGCTGATTCAAAATCAAATTTTCTTATCATAAAGGCAGTACCACTAGTCCAAAACACTGGTCGGATTTTATTGTATTGACCTTTATCTTTTTCTTGGTCGTTGAATACTCTCCCTCTAGCAAATGGAAACCCTAAGATATCTAACCAACCACCTGCAGCACCAGCATAATCAAATTTTTCTCTATCATAAAAATTTAAAATCTTAGGTTGGACGGCAGCAACTTTTGGATTCAAATTAAGAAAATCTACTAATGGAGATATCCATTTTGAATCTTGGATTGTATCATTATTTAAAAATACTATATAATCGCCATCGGCGATTTCGGCACCTCGGTTACATCCACCAGCATATCCATAATTTTGGCTATTTTCTAAAAGTTTTACTTGAGGAAAATTTAAGCTAATTAAATCAGGACTTCCATCAGTAGAAGCATTATCAACTACAATTATCTCTAAGTTATGATAATCTGTTTGAAGTAGAGACTCTAAACATTCAGAAAGTATATCTATACCATTCCAATGGGGTATAATAATAGATACTTTTGGATTTTTCATATTTAGTTTAAAGTGATAATCGAACCAAGTAGACTATTTACTTTATTCTAATTTTAAATCTTCAAGAAGTTGTTTGGCAACGGGATCATTTGGATTTTTACTTAACCAATCAGTTATGATTAATTCTGCTTCATTAATCATATCTAATTTTTTGTATGTAAAAATTAATGAAGAGACGATTTGAGTAAAGTAATTACGCCATTCTTCCATTTGATTTTGTGAAACTAGACGTTGCCCATTTTCAATAGATTTAAAATCTTTGTAAAGTTCTTCAAAGATTGTTTTTCCAATTTGAAATGAATCTAACTGTGAAAGATATACTTGGCCATAATCTACTTTATCTCTGAGTGAAAGATCACTTCTATTCATCAGAACATCCATTATACGTTTCAATTCTTCTTTATCTCCTAATTCACCATATAAACGGCCCAATTGATAATGGAGATCTTTTGCATCATATCGAATGGTACGTTCTGGAATATTATCTTGCATTTTATTAATTACAGCTAATGCTTTGTTTCGATGTATTTCAGATTTTTCTTTATTGCTAATTTGATAATCTTTAAAAGACATATAATGATATGCTGCTAATTGCATATGTGCACTTCTTAAGTTTTGAAGAAGTCGTATATTTGTAGATGGAAAGTAATAGACATCTTCTCTTCCTAGATTCCTGTAAAGATAACCAGGTTTATAGTCTTTAGACCAAATTTTATCTTCTAACTCTAACCATTCCTTAGCTTCAATATCTTTTTGCCAAATATCAGAATTATATCCGGACATAATGTTGGTCCACATTCGTTCTTCATTAATAGGGTTTCTCTTGTCTATTTTATGAGGACGTAAACGATAAACCAATCCTTCCATCTCAATATGATCTTCAAGTCCTAAACGATTGCTTGCAGGTACAGTTACAGCAAAATATATTGGATATTTCCATTTAGCATCAGAAATAATTTTCAAGATCATCATATCTTTAACCATAAGAGCTGCGCCA
>CAJJBS010000085.1 GCA_905182385.1 Fidelibacterota bacterium TCS55 | reverse complement strand
GAGTTCAGCTAATAAAGATTGGTTGAGATCTTTAGGTGAAATCAATGATACATTATTTAATGCACTACCACAGGGCGAAGTGACCGCCATCCAATCTGTGGATAACTTTCATAGTTTCTATCCTATGGAAGTTATTGCGAAAAAATCAGAAATTGAAAAAATGGTTAAAGGCATTAACCATAGCTTTTATTTATTTCCTGAAAATCGAAATCATTCAATTAGAATGATTAATCACATTCCAAAACGTTGGATAAACCGAGGTTTAACTAACTCTTTTGAAGGTTCAGGAGAGCAAGGGGAATATTTTACGTTCCAAATTGGTGTATGGGCAAAAGATCAGACGTTGGAAGATATATCTGTGTCGTTCACTGATTTTTTATCTCCAAGTGGTAGCTTTATTAATGAATCAGAATTCACATGTTTCAATATGGGTGGAGTGGATATAAACGGAAGCCCCTTTAATAAGTCTGTTTCAGTCCAAAAAGGAAAAGTTCAGGCATTATGGTTTGGAGTTCAACTCCCAGAAAAAACTGGTAAGTTCAAGGGTCATATAAAAATATCTTCTAAAAATTCGCCATCCGATACTATATCAGCTATCATATCAATTGGGGACAGAATAGTTGCCAATAGAGGAGATGACCAGCCGGAGAATATGTCCCGTTTACGTTGGCTTAATTCTACAGTTGGGAAGGATCCTGACTTTATTATACCACCTTTTACACCCGTAGAAATTCAAGGTAAAAGACTAATCATATTGGGTCGAGAAGTACTCTTAAGTGAGAATGGATTACCTAACCAGATAAACAGTTTTTTTACACCAGAAATGACAGGATTTCAAGATACGCCTAATCCAATAATTAGGAACCCAATTGATTTTAAAGTAACAGTCAATGGAAAAGATGAATTGTGGAAGTCAACTCCATATGGTTTATCCAAAGATTCCCGTGGACGCTCTTCTTGGTTTGTCAAAAATGAATCAGACAATTTCAATCTATCTGTAAATGGTGCACTTGAATATGAAGGAATGTTGGATTATAAGATAAGTTTGGTTGCAAAAAAGAAGGTTTCAATAAATAATATTCAAGTTCCCATTCATATGGAAAAAGATGCAGCAAAATATATTTTAGGACTTGGACATAAAGGTCAAAAACGCCCCAATAAAGTTAATTGGAAATGGGATGTAGCCAACCACCAGGAAGGTGTTTGGCTGGGTGGAATCAATAAAGGCCTACAGTATGTTTTGAGAGATAATAATTATGTTCGGCCATTAAATACTAATTTTTATCAGAATCAACCGTTAGTCCTACCAAGTTCATGGGTGAATAATGGAAAAGGAGGAATTAATATAATTGACAAAGAGGACTACGTCTGGGTTCAAAATTATAGTGGACCACGAATGATGAATGCTGGAGATACTCTTCATTATAATATCCGATTTTTAATAACCCCTTTTAAACCTCTAAATTTAAAAAATCATTTTCAAACACGTTTTGTTCATAAATATGTTCCCGTGGATACTGTTGTCGCATGGGGTGGAACTGTGGTCAATATTCATCATGCTAATGCAATAAATCCATTTATTAATTATCCTTTTTATAATATGGATAAGCAGACGGCATATATCCAGGAAGCTCATCAAAAAAATGTGAAAGTAAAAATTTATAATACGATTCGCGAATTGACGTATAAAACATATGAGATATTTGCTATGCGCAGTTTAGGCTTTGAAATCTTTAATGATGGAGAAGGAGGTGGACATTCATGGCTACAGGAACATTTGAAAGATAATTACCATTCAGCCTGGCATGCATGGCGCGTGGATGATGCTGCTATTTTAAATAAGGGAACTTCTCGTTGGACAAATTATTATATCGAGGGACTCAATTGGTTAGCAAAAAATCAAGATATTGATGGATTGTATCTTGATGATATAGCTTTTAATCGGGAAACTGTAAAACGAATAGTCTCAGTATTAAATAAACATCGCTCAGAAGTTATTATTGATCTTCATTCGGCTAATCAGTTTAACCCAAGGGATGGATTTATCAATAGTGCGATGCTTTATATGGAGCATTTTCCTTTTATCTCCAGACTATGGTTTGGAGAATATTTTGAGTATGATAAGGATGAAGATTATTGGTTAACAGAAGTGTCCGGTATTCCCTTTGGACTGATGGGCGAAATGCTGGAAGGTGGAGGACATCCTTACCGTGGCTTATTATATGGAATGACAACCCGTATGTATGGAGAAACTGATGTGAGGCCAATTTGGAAATTAATGAATGAATTTGGAGTTGAATCAAGTGAAATGAAAGGATATTGGCTTGAAAAACCACCCGTAATAACAAACCATGAAAAAATAATTGCGACTGCATATTTAAAATCTGAAAAAATGCTTATAGTAATAGCATCCTGGAGTGATAAGGATGAAAATATAAGATTAGATTTTGATTGGAATCAATTTGGATTCAAGTCAGGTCATCTTTTTTCACCAGAAGTTGATAAGTTACAATCTTATGAGAAATTCAATTTGGAAGATTCTATTACAATTCCTCAAAATATGGGTCTGTTTTTGGTTTTAGAAAAAAATAAGGGAAGATAATCCTTAAGAAATACTTAATGGTCTAAAGTCAGGGAAATTAAAAGAAACGCCTCTGGCTCAAATAAAGGATTAATTAATGAAAAAACAAAATTTAATTATTTTAGGGTTTATTTTTTGTAGCTGTTTCAATAATGATAAAGAAGCTACTTTGAGACAAAAGATTGATAAGTATTTTTTAGCATGGAATAATCAAGCCTTTAACCATTCTGATTTTGCCAATTTTAAAAAAGATACAAGTTACACGTGGCATGGTAAGAAAGAAGGAAAAGGAATACAATCAATTTTTAACCCTAACTCAGGTTGGAAGCAATGGGATAAAGCGTGGAACGGATATTATACCTATAATATAATAAAAATTAACACAGATAGTATGAAAGTGATAGGTGAATTCGATGAAACGACAGATTTTTTAAAAATTATAGGCATGCCTGAAGGTTATTCAGCTAAGGTTACTTTTTGGTTTGATGAAAATGATAGAGTAAAGGAAACCCTTTACGCTTGGAATGTTACTAATAGAAAAATGAAAGAAGTAATAGAACCAATTGTAGAATGGGCAAAGGTCAACGATTTTATTAGAATTAATAAAATATACTTGAATGATGGTTTTATTCCAAATACAGAAAATGCTAAAGAATGGAAAATCCTTTTAGATGAATACAATAAAACCCTTCTTTCCTCAAAGAAAAGAATAGAAAATAAATAAATGAAACGCCTCTGGGTCAAAGAAGAAATAAAAGGATGAAAAAATATTTACAAAGACATATAGATGAACTCTCAGATTAATCAACCCTCACTCCACTCAACTCTAAAATTCGCATACCCAACAAAATGAAAACTTTTTATTTTTTTCTCATATGGATATTTGGATTTTTTGTATTGTTATCTTTTGATTTATTTATGGAAGGTATTGTTTTTGAATGGTTAGAGTGGAATGGAACAGTAAAAAATGATTGGTTCTTCGTTTTATGGTGGGGAGTAGTAGTAGTTTGGTTTCTATATGGTACGTATACGTTATATCTTAAATTTAGAATAGATAATAACTAAACCTCTCTCCACTCAACCCAAAACACCTTTTAGGGGGTGTACCCTTCAAATAAAAGGCACTCACACATAGTTAGATTATTTTTTGTAATTTTTGTCAAATATTAACT
>CAJJBS010000084.1 GCA_905182385.1 Fidelibacterota bacterium TCS55 | reverse complement strand
ATAGATATCATACGATTATTATGAAGGCCTAATTTTTCTTTCATTTTTAATATTTTTAAAGCTGATGTATTTATTCTGTCTTCACTAATAATACCACTTAAGACAGCTTTCTCTACATAATCTATCGATCGTTTTAAATCCATATTTTGAATAATAATATCTGACCCTGCGTTAATAGTTGCAAATAAAGCATATTTATCAGAATAGTTTTTAACTATCCCACCCATGCGCATTGCATCAGTTATTACTATACCCTCAAACCCTAGTTTAGTTTTAAGTATATCTTGAATCCAAAATTCAGATAAAGTTGCTGGGTTTTCAGCATGCTCTTGAAAGTCTGGTGCATTTACGTGAGCTACCATAACAGCATCAACACCAGCATCAATAACTTTTTTAAATGGTTTTAACTCAACATTCCATAGTCTCGTTGAATCGCTTGGAATTTGAGCCAGGGATGAGTGAGAATCGGTTTCAGTATCTCCATGGCCAGGGAAATGTTTTGCTGTTGCAAGCATACCATTATTTTGAAGACCTTTTATGTACTCTATAGAGTAACGAGAGACTGAATCTGGATTTTCACCAAAAGAACGTGTATTAATAATTGGATTTTTTGGGTTATTATTAACATCTACCACAGGAGAAAGATTAAAATGTATTCCCACAGCCCTACTTTCTTCAGCTGATATTCTTCCAGCCTCATATGCATATGAGGCATCCCCTGTGGCTGCGATTGCCATCATTGGGGGCAGTGTAACTGCACCATCAAAACGTCTACCCAAACCAGATTCAATATCAGCATCAATAAGTATTGGTACTTTTGAATTCTTTTGCATTTCATTTAAAAGAATTAAAGAAGTACCTACATCTCCAAACCAAATATGAAGGACTCCAATTCCATCCGACTTAATATAGTTTTGTAAATCTGTCCATTGCTTACTTTCTAAATTGAAAAAGTTTAGATTAATAGATACAACCATCATTTGAGCAATCTTTTCTCTTAATGTTAGTTTATCTAATGTTTTAACTGCCCAATCATTTTTTGAAGATAAATTAATAGGTCCGGCACAACCTGTAAAAAAGATTGATAAAATGATTAAATATTTGCGTAAAAACATAGTATAAAAATTAACTGAACTTATATAATAACTCTTTAACTTTTATTTCACGAATTAATAAGTAGGTTTCAAGTTTGAAAGCAATATGCAATTAAAAGAATATAGGTTTTAGTTTTGAAGGTCTTAGCCATTGATGCAGGAGCGACCAAGGTTTCTGGAGCTCTTGTTAATAGGATTAATAATAATACATTCAATTTGAATGATACAGCTATTGAAATTCAATATAAAGATCATCCAAATTTTAATGCAAGTTTCAAAACTACTAATCTTAAAGATCAATACCAAAAATTTAAAATAAGCGAACTGGAAATTCAGCAAGGCAATGTCTATATGGATTGCATCGTTAATTTAATTAAGGATTTCACTTCAAATTCCACTTTAAAGATTGGGATTGCTGCTGCTGGTATTAAAAATAGAAAAAATCGTGGAATAACTATTATGGCAAACGGTCCTAGAATGCCTGAATATTTAAACTATATAGAAACAAAGATAAATCAATCTATCCATCCATTAGAAAGTGATGCAAACATGTGTGTTTGGGGTGAAGAATATGCTCAAGATGGTTCACTTAGAAATATAAAGAATGCTTACTACTTAGGTGGTGGCACAGGTACTGCCGATGGATTAAAATTAAATAATAAATTGATTCCATTTGATCAAATTTCAAATTGGATTGCAAAAACTATTGAATTAAAAACAAAAACTGGAAATTCATTAGAAGAGTACACCTCTATGTCAGGAATAAATAAGTTAATTAATAGATTAACAAATCATGAAATTGGGAAGATCATTAGCAAATTACTTTTTGAAAGAATTTCAACAATATATTCAGGATGGAATAATCAATACCAAATAGATAGATCCCTTCTATCTACTCATCCATATATGGATGTATTACTAGATAAAATAATTATTGGACAAAAGCTAGCAACTTTTCTTCAAAGTAAAATAGGGAAAGATATATATTATTTTATAGTTTCTGAATTAAAATCTCAATGTTCAAAGGCTAATCCTATAGTTAAAGCACATTTTATAAATAATGAGAAATTTATTTCTAAACGAATATTACTTTCAAATTTAAGAGAAGCGCCTATTATTGGTATGGGTGCTAAAGTTTGGATGGAGAATTGTTAAAACTAAATCAAATACCCAGAAAAGAGCCTAAAATTAGAATTGGTATTATATTACCAAGAGATATTTTAAAAACACTTCAACTCTCATTCTCAGATCCTGAATGTTATGAAATTGAAACCAGCTCTAAAATCTTCCCTTCATGCACAAATAAAAAAAAAATAAACATAGAGGCTAATGATAACAAAATCATAATACCTCAACTTTCACTCAATTCTAATAGTATTAAATTTATTCCATCTATTCCTGATGATAATCCATTTGTTAAAATTAATAAAGTTCCTGCTGGAAGAGGTTTTCATTGGGAGAAAAAAATCGATCTATCTTACTGGGGAACTATTGAGTTATCATGTATCAATAATAATATTATGGTTATTAATGAATTACCACTAGAAAACTATTTAAAATGTGTTGCCACGTCAGAAATGAGTGCTATCTGTCCTCAAGAATTTTTAAAAGCTCAGTTTATAATTGCTAGATCATGGCTTTTAGCAAATATTGAACGTAAACACGTACATCTTAGTTTTGATATATGCAATGATGATTGTTGCCAGCGTTATCAAGGAATATTAAATACCACAAAAAAATCAAATGAAGTATCTGAGTTAACTTTTGGAAAGGTAATTACTTATAATAATAAAATTGGTGATGCTCGTTACTCAAAATCATGTGGAGGTATTACTGAAAATTTTGAGAATGTTTGGGTTGGAAATAAAATCCCATACCTTACTTCAATTGAAGATAAAAATTCTAAAGGCATTCCGTATTGTAGCACAGATATTCTTTCAGAGTCTTCACTTAAAACTTACATAGGCAATATTGATGATGATGGGGAATATTATAGATGGAATTATAAGATTAATAATAAAAATCTAATCCATTCTTTAAAAAATAATTTTAGCTTAGATGTGAAAAAAATCTTAGAGCTCAACCCTATTAAAGTAGGAGCTTCTGGTAGAATTATTAAACTTGAAATTGTATTCCTCAATATTGATGATAGAACTATGAATATTGAAATTATTTCTGAATATCAAATTAGAAAAATTCTCTCGCCATCTTTTTTATATAGCTCAGCTTTTACCGTTAATAAAATTAAAGATCAATTTATTTTAGAAGGTAAAGGATGGGGGCATGGAGTTGGCTTATGTCAAATAGGTGCCTTAGGAATGGCTTTATCAAATAATAAAGTTATGTCAATTTTAAGCCATTATTATCCAGGTACAGAAATAGAAACTATTTATAATAAATAATGCTAAATATTAAAACTAAAGGTTGGTCTTGGATACCTTCTATATACTATGCTGAAGGACTCCCTTATGCTATTGTAATAATTGTCTCAACTATAATGTATAAAAACCTAGGTCTTACCAATACAGAAATTGCATTATATACTAGCTGGTTATACTTACCTTGGGTTTTAAAACCATTCTGGAGTCCTTTTGTAGATATTCTAAAAACGAATCGTTTTTGGATTGTATCAATGCAGATTTTAATTGGAAGCTGTCTCGCCGGAATTGCCTTAACTATCCCTTCTTCAAATTATTTACAATACACATTAGCGCTAATGTGGCTTTTAGCTTTTAGTTCAGCAACACACGATATTGCAGTTGATGGATTTTATATGATGGCTTTACCTCCTAAGAGCCAAGCATTGTTCATTGGTATTAGAAATACATTCTACAGACTTGCTATATTAACTGGTCAAGGACTAATTGTCATTCTTGCAGGTTTTTTCCAAAGTTGGACAGACGATATTTTTAAAGCTTGGTCAATAATGTTTATGTTTTTATCATTTTTATTTTTGATCTTTGGATTATATCATTTTTGGCGTTTGCCACACCTAGAATCTCATTCCATAAAAAATAATTTGAATATTTATAAGATATTTCAGGACTATTTTAAGATTTTCAAATCTTTTTTTAACAAGCCTAATGCTCTAGCTGCTATTTCATTTATGATACTTTATCGTTTAGGTGAAGCACAACTATCAAAGATAGCGCCTTTATTTATGTTAGATTCAATTGATAAAGGTGGTCTTGGATTATCAAATATTGAATTAGGGTTTATAAACGGTACAATTGGTCTTATTTTACTTACTCTTGGTGGCATCCTTGGTGGATTTCTAATTTCAAAGCATGGATTAAAACATTGGATTTTCTGGATGGCACTTGCGATGAAGTTTCCTGATTTTGTTTATGTTTATATGGCTTCAGCACAGCCTGAAAGTTTTTTATTAATATCATCTCTTGTTGCAATTGAACAATTTGGCTATGGATTTGGCTTTACAGCTTACCTTGTATATACAATGCTCTATTCTGAAGGAGAACATAAAACTGCTCATTATGCTATATGTACAGGCTTTATGGCTCTAGGAATGATGCTCCCTGGAATGGTAAGTGGGATACTCCAAAATATATTAGGTTATCAATCCTTTTTTATTTGGATTATTATTACTACAATTCCTGGGATTTTAATCATAAAACTATTAAAAATTAAATGAGTGAGTCAAATAAACGTCTATTAGCATTAGATACTTTCCGCGGAGCTACAATCCTGCTAATGATTTTAGTTAATAATCCTGGGACTTGGTCTCATATTTACTCACCATTACGACATGCCAAATGGCATGGATGTACACTTACCGATTTAGTATTTCCTTTCTTTTTATTTATTATGGGTGTCGCTATGCGCTTTACATTTGAAAAATATGAAATATGTAATAAATATGGTCCACTCTTTAAGAAAGTCTTTTCACGTTCAATTACTATTTTTATCCTTGGTCTAATGCTAAATGCTTTTCCATTCATTCAACAAGATTGGGATTGGTCTACACTAAGAATACTAGGTGTATTACAGCGTATTGCTTTAGTCTACTTATTCGCAAGCATTATTGTAATTAAACTCGATATTAAAGGAATAATAAAAATATCCACTTTCTTACTATTTGGTTATTGGCTAATATTATATTTATATGGAGTGATTAATGGCGTAGACCCATACGCTCTTCAATCTAATTTAGTTTTATATATTGATAAATTAATATTGGGTGAAAGTCATTTATGGGGTGGGAATGGTATTCCATTCGACCCTGAAGGTTTATTAAGTACAATACCTGCAGTTGTAACAGTACTTATTGGTTTTTTAGTTGGAACAATGATAAAAACTGCAAGTGATCAAAAAGATAATTGCCAAAGAATGGCTGTACTAGGATTTTTATTGATAATAATTGGTTGGATCTGGGGATTATTTTTTCCTGTAAATAAAGCTTTATGGACAAGTACCTATGTGCTTTTCTCAAGTGGAATTGGAATTTTAGTTTTAGCAAGTATGATTTGGCTTATTGATGTTAAAAAGATTCATAAATGGGCAAAGCCTTTTATAGTTTATGGCTCAAACTCAATTTTTATTTTTGTGATCTCGGGGATATGGACAAAAATTCTTTTAAATATTAGTTTCAACCTGAATGGTAAGATGATCTCTGGATATTCATATTTTTACCAAACTATTTTTATGCCTTTAGCTGGAGATACGAATAGTTCTTTACTATTTGCATTATTTCATATTGTTATATTTTGGATTATACTTTCATTGATGTATAGAAAAAATATTTTTATTAAAGTATAAAATTATCGTCTTAAAGAAAAATATATTGAAAATATAATAATTAATGCTCCAATTGAATAATTGGCTCCAATTATTGATTTAGAAAAAAAGAGAATCTCAATAAATAGGCCAAAAGGAATAACCAAATTATTCATAACGGCTAAAGTACCATTACTAACTAAAACCGATCCACGGTTCCAAAGGTAATAACCTAAGCCTGAAGCAATAGCGCCTAACCATAATACTAATAACCATTGAGTTAATGATTTAGGATATGTTATAGAATCTATCATCATGACTGATCCTATAGATGCTATTATTAATGCACCAAAATAAAAATAAGCAAATTCATTTAAATTATAATCTTGACTTGAATTATTTTCAATATATTGTTTATATAAAACCTGACCTAATGCAAAACAAAAATTTGCTCCTTGGATTAATACAAATCCTTTAATATCTAATAATTGAACGTCTGTTGTTCTAATTATTAAAGAACCTATCACGCTTACTAAACTTAAGAATAAAAAAAACTTATGGATTTTTTTTTGAAAAAAATCTGAAATTATTGAAATATAAATAGGTGTAAAAATTGTAAATAACAATATTTTTTCTACACTGACAAAACTAAAAGCATTTAAATAAAAACTGTACATAAGTCCAATTTGAATGGCACCAATACCTGTAATATGTATCATTCTTTTCTTGCTGATATATCTATCAGCAAATGGTAGAAAAATTAAAAATGATATAATAACTCTTAGTAGAGAAAGACTCCAAGGATCAATCGTAGAAGATAAATAATTACCAATAATACTAAATGACAATGCCCAAATAATTGTAGCGATAATAAGAAATATCATATACTAAATCTAAAATCAAGTAAAGCTAAAAACTTTAATATATATTGTTTTTTATAAAATAGATTTTAGTTCAAAGCATCAAAAAGATAACTATACTTTATCACGAATGATTTAGTGCTGTTTTCTATGGGGAGTCCATCATAATCTTGAGATTCATTATAAACAATATAAAGACCGGTTGCTGCTGACTGTTGCCAAATAAATCGCCAGTTCATAGAAAATTGATCAGATTGATTATTATATTGGAGTAATGATTGAATATATGTTTTAGGTGTAATTGCATAGGTTAAACGAGACCTTAGAAGTTTAGTTGTAAACTTGCCATTATTTAATTCAACTTTATTATAATTATAACTGAATTCAGATGTAAAACGATCTTTAAATCGAATTCGTATAGTTGGTGTCATATTTATTCGATTTCCACCAAAAAATCCACCAATACGAAGCATAGAATTAAAACTAATTGGCTTTGATCTATTTGTCATAATATTAATCTGAGCTTCTTTATCTTTATATACACCTTTATCTACGCTCACTCCATCATAGATTTCAAATAGTTCTAACACTCCTTCTTTAACTAGATTTATTCCAGTATGAATTTCAAAGCCTGAGCGAAATTCCAGATGATTGTCAATATGCCATCGTCCTGACTCATGAAAACCATTAAGTTTCCAATAACCATCATAATTTATATGAGGTCGAACCTCTAAAAGTCCAAAATCATTTTTTGGTCTAAAACGTGTAAAAATTCTTCCAGACCATTTTCGATAATTTTCACGTTTAAGATAACCCATCTCAGGATTAAAATTCGCACCAACTTCAGTATAAGATAAAGAACTAGAGACTACTTTAGCATTTCTGGCACCTTCTAATCTAAAAGCATAAGCATTATCTTTATTTAAACCTGGAGTATCAGTTAGGCCTGCAAAAGCAATAATTTTATTTAACTCACCTATCCCTAATTGAGCATCAATTGCATAAGATTGATTTATATAACCATCTTGGCCAGTATGATCTAATGCTGTATACATTCCACCTATATGGGTTCGGTTTGGTAATTCTTTCTTTAGACGTAAGACTGAATAATTATTTTGATCGGTAACATCTTTTACTTTGTCTGTTACCATCGATAAGACTCCTACTTTCATTCCAGATAATGTACCTGTTAATCTTCCACCTCCAATAATTGGAACAGGAATACCATCAGTACCAACCCCAATTCTTCTACTAAAAAACATTTCAATATCAGGTCCTGAATAACCTCCTCCAGACCCAACAGAAAACAAACCTGCATTTTCTAGAAAAAAGGCTCTTT
>CAJJBS010000083.1 GCA_905182385.1 Fidelibacterota bacterium TCS55 | reverse complement strand
ACTAGCACTTATTTTGAGCTGGGGAATCTTCAGTTATTTCATAACTAGTAACATGGTAGATACTGACTTAATCCAAAAAGGTTTATTTATATTATTCGTTTGTGCTGGATTATGGATGACAGAAATTATTCCTTTATCTACAACAGCATTGCTTGTTCCTGTTCTTGCATATTTTACTCATATTCTTGGTCCTAAAGCAGCATTAGCTCCTTTTTCTAATTCAATTGTGTATTTATTTATGGGTGGTTTCACATTAGCTGCTTTATTTAATAAATATAAAATTGATATTTGGTTAGCAAAAAAAGTAACCACAGCTTCTGGTGGAAATTTATGGTTTTCGGTAATTGGATTTTTTGGAGTAACCAGTTTTTTATCCATGTGGATGAGTAATACGTCGACCACGGCCATGATGCTACCAATTGCCATTGCATTGGTGGGTAAAGAGTATCCTCGAATGCGATCTTATGTCGTTTTAGGTACAGCGTACGCCGCAAATATTGGAGGTTTGGCTACTGCCGTGGGGTCTCCCCCCAATGGAATTGCTGTTTCTGCATTAGATATTGATTTTTTTACCTGGTTTAAAGTGGGCTTTCCCACAGCTATTATGATGTTTCCCCTTATTGTATTAGCTATGTGGGTTGTGATTAGACCTGAAAAGAATGCAATGGTTAATCAACCTGGAGGAAATAATGATTTTTCTATGGATTGGAATGCTCAAGCAAAAGGAAGTGTCGCATTATTTATTTTCACTGTTTTCTGTTGGATTTTCTCTGGGCAAATCGGAGGATTCCTTGGGTTAAAAGAGTTTGACCGAATGATCGCTATCTTGATTACAGCCCTTGCACCTATTTTAGGTTTAATCTCTTGGAAAGATTTAGAGAAAAAAATTGAATGGGGTATTCTTATTTTATTTGGTGGAGGCCTATGTCTTTCAGTTATTTTGAGTGAAACAGGTACTTCTAAATGGCTTGCGACTCAAATGATTCATACTATTACCGGATCTCCAGATTGGGTTGTTATCATAGCAAGTATTACATTAATGATATTTTTAACTGAGCTGGCATCAAACACGGGATCTGCCGCTATTTTAATCCCTGTCATGATTGCATTGTCAAATCAATTTAACCCAGCAATCACTTATGCATTAGTATTTGGTGTTGGAGTAGCATCCTCATGCGCTTTTATGTTACCCGTTGCAACGCCACCAAATGCACTGGCATATAGTACAGGAATTATCAATCAGCAACAAATGTTAAGAGCAGGCTTAATACTAAATCTATTAGGAATTATTGTAGTTTTTACAGCTGTAAGTTTATTTTCTTAAGATTAATCGAAATGATATATAAATTATTTTAATATTTTGTTAATTTATCAGCTAATTACCAAACGAAAATAATTAATTATATTAGTAATTAATTATTTAAAACTTAAAAATAAATAATTGAAATGAATAAATCGCAAAAAAAAATCGTTATCCTATGTCATGATGCCTTTGATTACATTCTAAATAAAACTGGTAATATGCTTATCAGATATAGAACAGACGAAGTTGTAGCAATTATAGATAAAAGTAAAGTTGGTGAAACAGCTGAATCTGTATTGGGTTATGGTGGCGATATACCTGTAATGGAAAATTTTAAAAGATGTAATGATGTAAAGCCTGACACACTAGTAATAGGGAATGCTTCACAAGGCGGTTTTATCAGCGAGGCTTATAGAAAAGAAGTGGTGGCAGCTATTCAGTCCGGTTGTGATATTATAAGTGGAATGCATCAATTTTTAGATGATGATCCTGAATTGTCAAAAATGGCTAAGCAATTTGGCGTAACGCTTACAGATTTAAGGCGACCGCCAAATCCACCCAATTTTTCAAATGAATCTTGGCGAACACGTAAAGTACCTGTATTGCTTATAGTTGGTACTGATTGCGATACAGGTAAAATGACGACAGGCTGGGAAATTACTCAAAGATTAAAAGCGCGTGGACGAAAAGTAGAATTTATTGGAACAGGTCAAACTGGAATATTACTTAGTGGTTCAGGTGTACCCATAGATGCAGTGACGGCTGATTTTATGGCGGGTGAAATAGAGCATGTTATTAATCAATGCCCAGATGATACTGAATTAGTCATTGTTGAAGGTCAAGGGTCTTTAACTAATCAATATTATGCAGGTGTTACATTGGGTTTGCTTCATGGAGCGATGCCAGAATATATGGTAATGACACATGATCCAAGCCGAGAGGAAGATGTAACCGGCCTTCCAATGTCTTCAATTAAGCAAGTAATGAAGCTTCATATAGATTTAATGCAGAATTTTAGAGAGTCAAAATTTTTAGGTATTAATCTACTAACCGTTAAACTTTCTGATGAAGATGCGACTTCAGAGATTGAAAAAATAGAAAAACAATATGAGATTGCCACATCAGACTTAATTAGATTTGGTGACATGAATTTTATGGATGCAATTGAAAAGGAGCTGGCCATCCATTGACGACCAAGGCAGATTTGAGTATTTTGTTGAAGAGTAGTAATACAGTAGCTGGCTTTAATTTTAAATGAAAATGGATGCATTAAAATAAATTATGGAATTATCTTTTACCACATTCAGAATTAATTGTACCCATCCATTTGGAATCTCGAGAAGCACTCATGATTATTATGATATTGTTTATGTGTATTTGAAAAGTGAAGGGTTTGTCGGTCGTGGAGAATCAGCACCTTCTGCTAGATATAATGAATCCACAAAGAATATAATAGACATACTCGAAGGTGGAATATCTCTACCTGAAGCCTTAACTGATCCGATTAAATTTTCAAATCATGTTTTGCCCCAAGCTAAAAGCCTTAAAGCATTAGAGGTGGCTTTGTCTATGGCTATCTTGGATTTGTGGTGTCAAAAAGAAGGTATTTCTATATGTGAATATTTTGGCGCAAATCCTGAAAAAATGCCAAAGACATCTTTTACGATTTCCATTGGAGATTTAAATCTTATTCCTGAGAAGATATCTGAAGCAAAACCTTACAATATTCTTAAAATAAAACTGGGCATCGGTGAGAAGCAGGATAAGGAAATTATGAATGCAATTCGAGCTGAAACAGATACATTGATCCGTGTTGATGCAAATGAAGGTTGGGATTTGGAGACCGGTATAAAAATGTGCCAT
Organism: Fidelibacterota bacterium TCS55; assembly: GCA_905182385.1. Lineage (GTDB taxonomy): Bacteria > Fidelibacterota > Marinisomatia > Marinisomatales > TCS55 > TCS55. Next base: position 9,968 of record CAJJBS010000083.1, on the reverse strand, counting down.
TGGCTAGCAGATCAAAATGTGGAGTTCGTTGAGCAACCATTTAAGTCAACAAATTTAAAGGATACGGCCATTTTAAGGAAGCAATCTCCACTACCATTGATTGCAGATGAAAACAGTATTAATTCCAACGATATACCTGAGATTTATGGAATTTTTGACGGTATAAATATTAAACTTATGAAGTGTGGAAACTTGTTTGAGGCTATTAAAATGGTGAAAATGGCTCGAGAGAGAGAGATGAAAATCATGCTAGGCTGTATGATTGAATCATCAATAGGAATTACAGCAGCAGCGCATTTATCACCATTAGTTGATTATGCTGATTTAGATGGCAATCTGCTAATTAATAACGATCCGTATTCTGGTGTAACAATTAAAAATGGAAGGTTAGTTTTACCAAATAAGAGTGGGTTGGGTCTTTCTTTATCTTCAAAAGATAAAAATTTAATTTAGATGTATTTAACTTGGAAAAATTAATATGAAAATACTCGGAATAGAACATATCGGAATTGCAGTAAATGATATAGATATCGCTGCTCCATTCTGGAATCATATACTTAATATCAAACATAAAGCTAAAGAAAAAGTTGAGAGTCAAGGCGTCTTAACAGATATATATGATACAACGCAAGGCAAAGTTGAATTGCTTGAATCATTAGGCGAAGATACCCCAATAGGAAAATTCTTGTCAAAAAAAGGCCCTGGTGTACATCATGTATGTTTTGAAGTAGATGATATAAACAACGCAATAATAGAACTTAAACAGTTAAAAATTAATATTTTATCGGACCAACCAACTATTGGCGCTGAAGGATATAAAGTTATTTTTATACATCCCAAAAGTACAGGTGGTGTACTAGTTGAACTCGCTGAGAAACCTTAGTTTTAAATTATCTCTCTAGAGGTTTTAACAATATAATCCCAAGTCTTTTTTAAATGCTCTATCGTTGTTGAAGTTTGTCCAATAGAAAATCTAATAATGAACTGATCATTTAGTTTTGTATGGGTCAAATATGCTTTTCCACTTTCATTTATGCGAGTAAGTAATCTCTCTGTAAAAGCATTCCCATTAATATGTCGAAAACAAATCAAGGTTAATGGTGTAGGCGCAACTATCTCAAAATCTTTATTCGACTCGATCCATAAGCGAAGTGTTTTGGTCATTTTCATATGGTCTCTAATAAATTGTTGCAACCCACTAATTCCATAGTAATTAATTACTTGCCAAAGTTTTAGGGAACGAAAACGTCGTCCTAGTGGAATTCCCCAATCTCGTAAGTCAAAAACAGATTCTGAATCGCTTGTTTTATTTTTTAGATACTCAGGTAGAATTGACATAGTATTTATAAGTTGAGAGCGATCAGCAACATAAAAGATACTGCAATCAAAATTTGTCAGCATCCATTTATGTGGATTAAAATTGTAACTATCAGCATAATCTAAACCTTCATTAATAAAACGATATTCTTCACATAAGGCAGCAGGGCCAGCCATGGCAGCATCTACATGAAGCCAAATATCATATTCTTTACAGATTTTACCAATCTCATTTACTGGGTCCAGTGCTGTACTTGAAGTTGTTCCAACTGTAGCGCATACAAATATTGGTTTTAACCCATCTTTTAAATCCTGTTCAATTAATTGGCGTAGATGTGAGGGTTTCATTGAGAAATGTTCGTCAACATTAATCATGCGCATGTTCTTTTTGCCAATTCCAGCTATCTTAACAGCCTTTTCAATAGATGAGTGAGCCTGAGATGAGGTATATGCTATAAACTTCCCATTTGCTCCATTTTCATTGCTTTTACCATTAGATGCTTTTTCACGAGCAGTAAGAAGAGCGACTAGGCTTGAGCTCGATGCTGTATCTTGGATAACGCCACCACCTTTTGAATTTGATTTAAACTTTTTTGGAAGAGCCATCATATCTACGAGCCAATCTAATACATGAGTTTCAAGTTCTGTGCAGGCGGGGCTGGTTTCCCAACTCATTCCATTTACACCTAATCCTGTTGAAATTAAATCACCAAGAATAGCTGGTCCACTTGTTGCACATGGAAAAAATGCGTGAAAATTAGGCGACTGCCAATGCGTGATTCCAGGCATTATAATATTCATATCTTCAATAATTTCATCATGACTTTTACCTTTTATGGGAGGTTCATCTGGAAGTTGAGATCGAATATCACCTGGTTTAACTTGCGATAGGACTGGATATTCTTCTACATGATCATAATAGTCAGCAATCCAGTCAATAACTTTGTGACCTTGTTTTCTAAATTCTTCTGTTTTCATATGTATTTTTTTACTCTTATTCATGTCTTACCTTAAAAATTGTGTTTTTCTATATAAAAGAATTTAGATTTACCCATGGTAACTCTGAAAGATATTGTAGCTGCGCATGATCGCATTGCACCTTTTATACATCGCACGCCAGTTTTAACGAATAAAAGTCTCAATGAATTAAGTGGCGCTGAACTTTATTTTAAGTGTGAAAACTTTCAAAAAGCGGGCTCGTTTAAGATAAGGGGCGCAACAAACACCGTTGAACTTTTAAATCAAAATGAATTAGATAGAGGTGTTGCTACAACATCTTCTGGAAATCATGGTGCTGCTTTATCAATGGCAGTTTCACGAAGAAACGGGAATACTCAAGTTGTTATGCCTCATAATACACCTAAAATTAAAGTTAGGAATGTTGAAAGAAATGGTGGACAAGTCATTTGGTGTGAGCCGGATCAAACTTCTCGAGAAAATGTTCTCAAAGATTTAGTTAGTAAAACTGGGTCGACAGTAGTTCATCCTTACAATGATGAACGTATTGTTATGGGTCAAGGAACTGCTGGGAAAGAATTAATTGAAGATTTCCCAGACTTAGATGCTATTATATCACCAGTAAGTGGAGGTGGACTATTAAGTGGAACACTAATATCAGCTCAAGGACTCAATCCAAAAATAAAAGTTTATGGCGCTGAACCAATAGAAGCAGATGATACATTTCTTTCTTTAAAAAAAGGAGAAATAGTAGCAAATAAAACAATAGATACTATCTGCGATGGTTTGCGTGCTCAGATTGGAACAATTACTTTTCCTATTATTCAATCTTATGTTCAAGAAATTATTACATTAACAGAAGAAGAGATTGTTGAATCAATGAAAATGATTTGGGAACGGATGAAAATTGTTGTTGAGCCATCATGTTCCATCACGCTAAGTGCCGTTCTGAAATCAAGAGAATTATTTAGAGGTAAGAAGGTTGGATTAATTATTTCTGGAGGAAATGTGGACTTAGAGCATCTACCTTGGTAAATAGTATCTTATTCATTTTATTATCTATTACTTTGGCTAATTCGCAAGAAGTCAATGCGAAATTCATATTTGATCAAAGTGCAAATAGTCGTTCAGCTATAGATTTAATAAAGAATGATACAATTGATATTGGTGACGTGATTTATGATTATCAATCTCAAATTGAGTATGCCTTAACATGGCGCTCTATTGCGATAGAAACATATGAAAAATTTAATAAAAAAGATGTTTTAACTGCAGCAGATTTGAATTACCTCAATTATGCTATTGAGCAGTATCGAAAAATGAGGGCACCTCTTTTTAAAATTATATCAAGATATGCACCGTACACAAATAATAATGTTTCAATAAAAGTAAACGATAATAAGCCAACTGAATATTTTACCAAAAAGTCAATATGGAGCTCATCTACCAAAGAAGTTATTTCTATTAATCCAAATGATCAACTAGGACAAAGAGTTACTAAACAAATAAAACTAGGTTTAGTCTTTGCTCTTTTATTATATGATAATTACCTAGTTGCAATGGCACCATTTGAAGAAAATCAAAAATTGCGTTTTGTTATAAATGAATCAGGCGTTGAACCTGAGAATAGAGGTTATTTAGCTGAAGTTTCAGAATCTTATACCGATACAAAAAAATTAAGACGTTTAGTTCATGCTATTAATTTTAGTTATCAAATATCAAAATGGGAGAATCAAAATAATGATACTCCTTTTTTAATTGATGATGATGATAATTATTATTTAAATCAGCTTATTTCTGGAAGTTTCTCATATAGAGAGATGTTGCAAATGAAAGAGAATGATATACGGCCTAATTTTAAAATTAATCGTTTTAATGTTATTTCAAATAAACTGTATGACCGGATAAAAAAAATAAATAAAAATGGAACTGACTTAGTTAGTAAAATGTTTGGTAATACTGCAGGAATGATCGTTGTCAGAAGAGGTACAATGGAATTATTAACTGATAAAGAAAAATCTGAAATTACTTATAAAATGGAACCTATGGATATATTATTAGAGAAAGCCCCTTTTCGTTTGACAGATTATTTTATACCAGGATATTGGTGTCATGTTGGAGTTTGGATTGGAAATGAAGATCAATTAAAAGCTCTTGGTGTATGGGATAGTTTACCGAAATTATATGAATTAGCTGTTGAAAGATATAATTATAGTGGCCCTGATTTTCAAACATCTATTAATTCTGGCCGTAAAATTATAGAGTCACTTCGTCCAGGAGTTCAGATAAATACATTACAGAATTTTTTAAATATTGATGATTTAGGTGTAATTCGTTTCACCACCCAGTCAAATAATGATAAGAAAACATATTTATTAAACGCATTTAGTCAAATTGGGAAAAATTATGACTTTAGTTTCAATGTTGAATCCACAGATGAAATAGTTTGTTCCGAATTGGTTTATGCTTCTTTTGAGGATCTAGTCTGGGATACAAAAAAACAATTAGGGCGCTATACAATTTCTCCTGATCAAGTTGCACGAAAATTAATAACAGATAAACGTTTTGAACCTGTCTTATTATACCTGAATGGAAAATCTGTGAATGGTGAATTAAAGTCAGTATTCAATGCCTTGTTAGATTAATAAATTAAATGGATAATTATTTATGACTCGTTTTCTTATGTTGACACTTTTTATGTCAAACTTATTTTCTCAAACTCAAGTGGTTATTGAAGAAGTCATGTTTATGGATGCACCATATGTTGGAGAAATTAAAACAACTACTCAAAAGTTTGCTTCAAATGGCTTTTTTAGACAAGAATCTTCATTAAAAGTAGATCGTTTTATAATAAGGATGGCTATGGGTGGAAATAAAAAATATGGTACCATATTAGATGGTAATAGTGAGTCTAGAATTATCTACGATTCTGAAGAAAATATATATGCATTTGAATCTTTTGATTTAATTCGTGGTAATGACGGAAAACCAACTCTAAAAGGAATAGAGGAAAATATGAATTTTGGAGGTGGTTCAAATAGGCGTGATAATAATGAGGAAGAAGAAGCATCTAAAGAGAATAATAAAGATGATGAATCTGAAGAAGAGGAAGAAGAGGAAGAAGATATAATTGAACGTACTATAACAAGTGAGAGAAAAGTAATTGCAGGGTTACAAGCTAAAAAAGTTATTACTTCAATTAAAAGTTCCGAACGCACCGTACTGTTTGAAGAATGGTTTACTGTTGACACTTTATTGCTAAAGTATGCATTGGATAAAGAGCAGGACCTTATTAAATCTTATGGTGGACAAAAAACAAGCATGCCGAGAAGTTTCTCCGAGACAATGCTTTCCCAATCAGGTCAAGCTTATGACTCAGTTGAAGGAAGGTTGCTAAAATATTCTATGGAAATGAAAAATAAGGACAATAAAGGTTTTAAAATGGAATGGGAATTAAAAAAGATAGAGCAAATTCCATTTAATAGTGATGATTTTGAAGTGAATAGAAAATACAAAAAAGTTGAGAAACTAGATTAAATCTAATCTTTTTTCATTTCTTTTATCCATTGACTAACAAGTTCAACACCTTCCTTATGAACTAACTTTCTTCCTAGCTCAGGCATCATAATTCCAGGATCTTTTGAAAGCATTCTCTGAATCATGATAGATCTTTCTGGACTTCCTGGTGAAATTGTATATTTTAAGTTTCCGGTTGCTCGCCCTGCAGCTACGGGAGGTTTATATACTCCTAAACGTGTTTTATTCTTTTCTTCAATATTTAAAAATAAGCCAGAAGTCTCACCTGGAGCTCCGAGACGGTGACAATGGGCGCAATTCATATCAATCCATGCTCTTGCACGTTCTTCTAAAGTTCCATCTTTAGGATCATTATAGTTAGGAGTATGGGAAATAGTTGAAATTTCAGGTAAGTTATTTATCATACCTAACATAGACCATTTCTTCAACTGGTTCATTGAACCATCAGGGTAATTATATTCGTGATTTAATAGTCTTGCTTTAGTACCAATAGGCTTCATTTTGTTTTGATTGACATGGCATCCTTTACATTGATTGAAGTTGGGAACACTGTAATTGAAACTTTCTTCATTGCCCTGACTATTAATAAATGATACATCTAATCTTTCACCAGCGATTTCTAAAAAGGCTTCCGTTTGAGTTTTATTCCATACATAAGGATAACCAATCCAGCCCTCATTAGTATTAATTAGTAAACGAGTTTCCATCAAACGAATATTTTTTTCAGGTTCTCTAATATCAGCAGGGTAATAAAAAGATTTAATTAACGTAGACCCGATTGGGTAAGCAAATTCACCATTTGATTGATATATTATTTGTTCTCCTTTTGGCAATACTACAAAACGTGATTTTATAGCATAATCGCTAAATAATTTAGCAGAAACCTCATAAGGGAGAACATTCTCACTTGGTTGTTGGTTAGCTATATCACCAATAAAAAAACCATAATCTGAAAGTTTTGGCTTAGCATACTTTAATGGATTAGAACTAAACGCAATTCCAATAAGTAGTAAAGTAGTTAAGGCTCTACGTACTATTTTTTGCATTAGTAAGAATTTGAAGAGATTCTATGATTAGAAATGCACTTAAAATTCGATTTGTCTTCTGAGAAATTTGAGATAAAAGGGGAGTACCAATTTTCAAAATTATGTTCTATGTCTAAATTAGTAAAATCAGATTCAATATTATTTTGTAAACATAAACCTGCAGAAATATCTGGATCTTGCATGCCATCATAAATGATATCAGGGATAGTACGACCATACTTTATTGCCATTAATTGCCCTATTTCATAATCAAGAGTTGGTAGCCCTACTTTTCTATCAAAAATATTACTATATATATGAATATCTGATGTATATGGATTATACGTATTATCGGTCATAGGCTCTTCCGTTATAAAATAGCTAACAATCCCTGTTCCAACACTTTTATTATTACGAATGGTATTTTCATATATATGCACATTATTAGCAGCGAGTATCATGACACCAGTACCAGGGAGCACTTTACCTACAATATTACCTGGTGGAGCAAAATTATTTAAATTATTATTTTCAATAAGATTTTGGTAAATATGGATATTGTCACCTTTTGTTTGAACAAGGTCAGGTAAATCAAAGACTAGTATACCTCCTGTATTATTATAAGAATGATTTTCATATACTTTAGCGTTAATTGAGTTTTCTATTTCAATTCCAGCAACATTATTAAATGCTTTAGAATTCCTTACAATTATATCTTTGGATTGACCTACATATATACCAGCATCAGAGGCTCCATTCGCAATGCAAAACTCTATAAGTACATTTGTGCATTGAACAGGGTAAAGACCATAAGCTCCATTTGAAGGTTTTGGACCACCAGTCCATTCTGTAGTAATTGCTCTGAATATTATTCCATCAACATATTGTGTTTTAATAGCATCACCTTTTGCATCTCTAACCGTAAAACCTTGCAAAGTGATATTTGATGAATTAGTAATACTAATTCCTTGAGCACCTTCAGCTTGATCTGTAAATGAAAGGATTGATTTATCCATACCAAAACCACGAATAATTAGATTTTTCTTTCCATCAATTGAAAGAGTACCTATGATATTATGTAATCCTTCTGGAATAATGATGGTATCACCTGGTTCAGCAAGAATAAATTGAGTTTGAAGATCTTTCTCTATATCGTCAGCTGAAAGGTTGCTTATTAAAATTAAACATAGTATTCTGATTAAATATCTCATTCGTACAATAATTTAATAATGATTTAAGCTATTAAATCAATTTATCTTTATTTATAACCTGATTAAGAAATGTAGTATGATCATAAATATATTCTAGAGTCTATATTGTATAAAAATGACGATAATGAATCAAGATAAAGTAAAGCAAGTACCAACTAAGCCAGGCGTTTATTTTTTTAAAAATGATACTGGAGAAATAATTTATATAGGAAAAGCTAAACACCTGAGAAATAGAGTAAGGTCGTATTTTCAAAGCAGTAAAAATCAATCAGCTAAAAATATTTCTATGATTAAGCGAATTGCTGATATTGAATGGATAGTAGTAAGGTCCGAGGTGGAGGCATTATTAACTGAAGCAAACTTGATTAAAAAGCATCAGCCTCATTATAATATTAATCTAAGAGATGACAAGTCTTTTCCATATATACGAATAACGAAAGAGCCATATCCTCGAGTTTTTATCACACGTGAAATTATTAGAGATGGTTCTAAATATTTTGGTCCGTATACAGATGTTAGACATCTAAGAAAATCTTTAAAAGCTGTACATAGAATATTCCCTGTTCGTAGTTGTGATTTTTTTATTGATAATAAATCAATTGAAGATAAAAAAGTAAGTCTTTGCCTTGATTATCATATAAAAAAATGTCAGGGACCATGCGAAGGGATGGTTAATGAAAAAGATTATAATGATATGATAAAACAAATTATTCAGTTTTTGCATGGTCGTACAAAAGAAACTGAACTATATATTCAAAATCAAATGAAGGAAGCTTCTACTCAAATGAGATTTGAAGATGCTTTAATTTTTAGAGATCAACTACATGCTATAGTAAAATTTAAAGATCAACAACGAAAAGTAGCAGCTGATTTTGAAGATAGAGATGTTTTTGCTTTAGCTAAAGAAGAAGATTATGGTATAGCTGTAATTGTTAGAATTAGAAATGGACGAATTACAAGTAGAGAAAAGATATCCCTTAGAAATATTGATGATTCTGATGAAGTTATGATGGAAACAATTATTACGCGTTTTTATCTAGAAACTGATTTTACACCAAAAGAAATCTCATTACCCAATGATCCAAATAATAAAGATCAATTAATTACATGGCTTAAAGAAAAAAGAGGAGGAGCAATTAAGCTTCAAATGCCACAAAAGGGAGAACGCGCAAAAGAAGTTCGATTAGCTTTTCAAAATGCAAAATTATTATTGGGTGAGTGGTTAATTAATCGTAAAAAAAGAATGGAATTAGTTCCTAAAATGATCAATCAACTTCAAGAAGATCTTCATATGAAAGTTCCTCCTAGAAGAATCGAAGCGTTTGATATTTCTCACTTAGGTGGAACCAATACAGTTGCTTCTATGGTATGCTTTGTCGATGGTAAGCCTCGCAAAAGTTTGTACAGAAAATTTAAAGTTAAAACGGTTGATGGTATTGATGACTTTGCATCAATGCGAGAAATTGTTCATAGAAGATATAAACGACAACAAAAAGAAGGTAAAAGCTTTCCAGACCTAATTTTAATAGATGGAGGAAAAGGGCAGCTTTCAATGGCCGTTTCTGCACTTAGAGAACTAGGCCTAGATTATTTACCAATTATTGGTTTAGCAAAACGCCTGGAAGAAGTTTTTATTCCTGGTAGCTCTGATGCGCAATCCATACATAAACAATCACCTGGATTAATATTATTAAGACGAATTAGAGATGAAGCTCACCGTTTTGCAATTACTTTTCAAAAGCAACAACGTACAAAAGAGATTTCTAAGTCTATTTTTCATGAAATTAAAGGAATGGGAGATAAACGTGTTAAAAAGTTATTGCTTACTTATAAAGATTTAAAAACAATTGGAAATTCAAAACCTATTAATATTCAAAATGATATAGGCGTATCAGAAATAATTGCAAAGATAATTGTTAGT
>CAJJBS010000082.1:2280-3105 GCA_905182385.1 Fidelibacterota bacterium TCS55 | reverse complement strand
ATTATTAAAATAAATAATAATATTTTTACTCACGGTGGTATTTCTGAAGATTTTATTTCTTACGGAGATTTTAATATTGAAAAAATAAATGATACAATGCGCAAGTCTATACCTCAACTCAAAAAACTTAGAGAGAGTAGAAATGAAGTAAAGTCAGATAGTATTTTTTATAATGTGTTTTATGGTAATAAAAGTTTGATATGGTATCGTGATTATTTCAAGGAAAATTTTACAGATACTGATATTTCCAAAATATTAAAGTTGGTGGATGCAGATCATATTGTGGTTGGTCATACTACACAAGAAAAAGTTGTCAGTTTATTTAATAATAAAATTTTAGGGGTAGACTCGGGTCTTAAAAATGGAGAATATGGTGAAGTCTTAATTATAGAGGATAAAAGGTTTTTTCGTGGAACTTTAAACGGCGAATTAATTGAATTAGTTTCAGACTGAATTATTTAAGAATTACTAATCTCCAAATCTAAATATCTTAGAAAAAATATGATTATTTAAAACCCTTAAATTTTTAGGGTTTTTTTGTTTTACAAATAATTTCTATGATATAGAATTTCATTAAATATTAAGTATAAAAATACTATAAAATAAATTTAAGTTATTATTCAAATTTAATCTGATTAATAAAGGGAATATCAAAATGGCCACTTTGATTTTACGAGATACATATCGCCTACTTGAAGAAGAAATGAAATCTATCGATAAATTAAAAAGAGAGACTTCATTGAAAATTAGAGATGCAGCTAGTCATGGAGATCTCAAGGAAAATGCAGAATACCACGCTGCCAGAGAAGAACAGAGCTTAATCGT
>CAJJBS010000082.1:0-2270 GCA_905182385.1 Fidelibacterota bacterium TCS55 | reverse complement strand
TATAAAAAACAATTAATGCAGTCTTTAGCACCGTTTAGGTTCATTGAGAGTCATGAAATTGATACAGATGAGGTAGGGTTTGGAAATAAGGTCGTAATACAAGAGGAAGGCAAAGATGAAGCAGAAGACTATTACTTATTAGGACCTGTTGAATTTGAGCTAGATCTTTTCCCTACAATTGTAACTTACCATGCACCGTTTGGTCAAGCTATGATTGGTAAAGAAGTTGATGATTTTTTTACGATTGAAATCGAAGGTAAAGATATAAAATTCACGATTATTGCAATTGAAAAAATTCCTTAGAACAATCATAAATGCTCACAAAAGATTATTTACTCTATTTAACATTACTTACACTCAATTTGAAAGTGCTCTAACTATGAAAAAAATATTAATTTTATTTTTCTTACTAATTGCTTATTCATGCAATAATGAGAATGATCAAGAAAAAAATGAGACTAACGACTTAGGTGATTTTAATGCATATATAGATGCCAAAAATTTGAGACTCTTTGCAAAAGAAGGTGTTAATGATTTATTTTTAGAAAATGTTGGTAAAGCATATGAAGCAATGTTTGAAGATAACATTTTAATCGATGAATCAATGCGCTCACACTATTTATCAATTTCTAAAAGTAAATATGTATATCAAAGAGTAGGCCTTTTTGCAGAAGATAATCCTAATTTTGACCCTGGAACGCCTCCTAGTCCTTTTGATGACAATGCAACTGATTATATTTGGGAGATTAAAGAGAAAGGTGAAGAACAAATAGGTGAAGTGATAGAGCATCTTTTGCATACTGTAACAAATGTAATATACTATCTAGCATATTCTAATGAATGGAATTATGATGATACTTCTTCATTGTTGAATAAAGCAATGCAAGAATCTATTGACAAAGGTATCTATGATATTTCTAGTTATGACGAAATAAAAAATGACAAAGAAATTTATAATAAAATATTAACACAAGAATATGCATATTGGCTAATTCTAGCCGAATGGAATTACTTTATTATTGCGGGTAAGAAGATGGAGGGAATATCTGGAAATGAAGAATTTACTATTGGAACCTCTTTGGAAATTGCATCTCAACTCCCTTTAGGGCATAAACTTTATAAGGAATATATTGAAAAAATATTAAGCATACCTGACCCAGGTACTATAAAGTTATTATTCCCAAATTAATATTGATAAAGTTATTTAAATATATTTTTTCAATATTCTTTATACTAACTATAAATGCACAACAAACATCGACAATTAGTGGATTTGTGAGAGATAATGCATCCGGAGAACCACTTTCTTATGTAAATATTTTTGTAGTTATTGAAGGTTCTTATAAAGGTTCAGCAACTAACCAAGATGGTTACTATGTTATTTCAGATTTGGTTCCTGGAGAATACATTGTCAATGCTTCCATTATTGGTTATAAAATGATTAGTAACAATGTTACTCTACTTAGAGAAGGGAGTAAATATAATAACTTCCTCCTAGGTAGTGAAACTACAGCAGGGTACTCAGTTGGTATTCAAGGTGCATTAGGTGTTTTTGGTTCTATTGCATCAACAATGACAACAGTTTTAATTAAATAAAATTGGTTAATTTTTAGAACAATGAAAAAATATAAAGATAATTTTAGTCTTGAAGATATTAATCGTATTATTGAAATGGCTTGGGAAGATCGTACCCATTTTGAAGCGATAGAAAAGCAATTTGGAATTAATCAAGACGGTGTAATCAAAATTATGAGAGCAAATCTCAAAAGAAGCTCATTTGAACTTTGGAGAAAACGAACAAAGGGAAGAAAAACTAAACATAAAGCTTTTTCCAGTAATGATTTAATAAGATTTAAATCAAAAGATCAAAAGTAACATCTTACAGGCTTTCTAAAGTCAATCTAAAGTCTTCGATAATATCATCAATGTTTTCTATACCTACTGAGCAACGTAACATATTCTCAGGAATACCTAAGAGAGCTCTTTCTTCAGCAGTATTTTCAACGTGACTAGTAGTCTTTGGAGGTCCTACAATAGTCTCCACTGAGCCTAAATGAGCTGCTGCATGCGCAAATGTTAATTTTGATATAAAGTTAGGGATTAAGTCTTTTTCCCCTTTTAAAGTAAAGCTAAGGACTCCACCAAAGCCTTTCATTTGAGTTAGTGCAATGTCATGACCAAAGTTAGTCTCTAGTCCTGGATAGTAAACTTGATCAACCTTTGAGTGATTGTATAGCCATTTAGCTAGTTTTAAAGCATTGGAGTTATGC
>CAJJBS010000081.1 GCA_905182385.1 Fidelibacterota bacterium TCS55 | reverse complement strand
TTCTTGAACTTGATTCATAGTCCATTCTAAACCTATTTTACGTATTTCGTGTTTTGACTTACCTCTAAGATTTGAAGATAGAGCTTCAGGAATCTCTATATGAAAATATTTGGGAAGGGCTGTTAAATGTGCTTCAGTAGAAAGAATTTTTATTCCAGGTATTATTGGAATATTAATTCCAGCATTTCTGCAATCATCAACAAATTTAAAATATACAATATTATCATAGAACATTTGAGTTACTATATAATCTGCCCCGGCATCAACTTTTGCTTTTAAAAGTTTAAGATCTAAATCCATACTTGGTGCTTCAAAATGTTTTTCTGGATAGCCACCAACTCCAATGCAAAAATTAGTTGGAGCAGATTCCATCAGATCTTCTAGATAAACGCCTGAGTTCATATTACTAACTTGAGAAACTAAATCTGATGCATATTTATTACGAGTTCCTTCATGAGAGCTTGGAGAATTATTCCTTAATTCATCACCTCTAACTATTAATAAATTATCTATTCCAAGATAATTTAATTCAATTAAAGCATCTTCTGTTTCTTCTCTTGTAAAACCACTACAAAGTATATGAGGAACTGTTTCAACATTGAATTTATTTTTTATAGCTGCACTTATACCTATAGTCCCTGGTCTTTTTCTGCGAATATGTTTTATCTTTTCCCCCTGAGTATTCACCTCATAATAAACTTCTGCAGAGCGACTAGTTAAATCAATGAATGGTGGCTCAAAGGGCATCAGCTGCTCTACAAGATTAAAGATATTTTCAATAGATCCACCTCTATTTGGCGGTATTATTTCATAACTAAATAAAGTTGAATTTGCTTTCTCTAAAAATTCAATCACTTTCATAATCTTAATTTAACCTATCTTTTAAAGGAATTAAAAATGGGTTTTTACTTAATTCATACTTTAAAGTTGTATCAGGTCCATGTCCCGAATGAATTGTAGAATTATGGTCTATTGAATTAATTAAATGAATTAATGATGATTTTAAATGAGAAGAATTGCCACCAAGAAGATCTGTGCGGCCTACACTTCCTCTAAAAATTGTATCACCAACAAAAATATGGTTTTCAACTTGCAAGCACGTTCCACCAGGTGTGTGGCCCGGTGTATTTATAGTATTAATTTTAAACTTATCGATTATTAGTTCGCATTCATTATCAAACCACATATCAACATTCGGTTTTTGTTTTGGTTGAATTCCAAAAATCTGGCATGATACTTCATAACTATCTAAAATTATTTTCTCATTCCTATGAAGGTAAAATGGAATATTAAATTTTTCTTTTAGTGATTGTACAGCTCCTATATGATCTAAATGGGCATGAGTATTAATTATAGCTTTAGGGATTAAACTATTTCTTTCAATAAACTCAGCTATTAAATGAGCCTCATCACCTGGATCAATTAAAAATGCTTCAGTGGAATTTGGATACCATCCAATAAAACTATTTTCTTGAAACGAACCTGTTTTTACCGTTTCTACTAATAAATTCAAATTTCTTGAAAAAATAGTTGATTAAGACATTGAATCTTATCTTCATATGAATGCGGATAAAGAAAATGTTCCGCAGCCGAAATAGAACTTAAAATAGAATTTCCATCTTGAGGTGTAAAACAAAAACCATAAATCTCATGCTCATTTCTAACATGAAGTGTCTCTTCTACCATTACAGTTTGATTTAGGATCCTTCCAAAATGACCATGATCTCTTCCAAATGAATAAACTGTGCTTGTCATATTTTTTGAAGTCATTGCAATTAATTTATTACTAATTAATTTATCTTTTACTTCATTTAATGTGGTTGGTTCTTTTGTTTTTAAAGCAAATGATAAAACATGCATATATTGACTATTTACTTTCATTGCAGATGAAAAAAGGTTTAAATCATAACCCAAAGTTGAAAAAAGCTCTGAGGAATCCTTAGCATGATGAGAGCCAAAGTTTTTATCAGTATGTCGCCCGACTAATGGAGCAGGTATAAAGTTACCTTCCTGACTAGTATCATTCGCTCTTCGAATACAAACATATCTTCCTTCGGATAAATTATCTGGACCATAACCATCTATTGCTAAAGTATTTGTGATACATGAAATATTATGTGTATTGCATGAGACTACTTGAACAAATTGATTAATACCTTCTTTTAAAACAGAATCATTAATACCTCTAGCATATTTTACTCCAAAGCCATCTTCACTACCTTGAGCCATAAACCCTTTGACCGAATCAGAAAATTTACTGTAGTATTTTTCTTTATTTTTATGACCAATGCCTGATGGAGTACAGTCTATAACCACTGAAGCCCTCTTAATGGCTTCTTCAGTTTCTAAATCGGGGTCCATTCCTAGTTCTTTGAATCCATTTAAAGATTCACTATTTACAGCTAATCTAGCTCCACGCTTTAATAAATCAATAACTTTTGATCGATCACTTCTTAAAGGTGTGTTTTTATTGAATGTTATTTCATCAATCCCTAATTGTTCTTTATAATCACATAATAGACCTATTAAAGGTTCTCCTATCGTACCAGTGCCAACTACATGTACAATTTTTCTTTCCATTGATCCTGCTCCTTAATAATCTTTATTTTTTTTAAT
>CAJJBS010000080.1 GCA_905182385.1 Fidelibacterota bacterium TCS55 | reverse complement strand
AGACAAAACGATTATCAATATATGTTAGATAAGCTGCATAAATCACCTAACAAAGATGAGTGGGGTACAACTCCATCCACAGTAACAGCATACTATAATCCTCCACTAAATGAGATTGTGTTTCCTGCAGGAATTTTGCAATTCCCTTACTTTGATTTGAACGCAGATGATGCTATTAATTATGGTGGAATTGGAATGGTAATTGGCCATGAATTGACCCACGCGTTTGACGATCAAGGTGCACAATTTGATAAAGATGGAAATGTAAAAAACTGGTGGACTGATGAAGATTACGAAAAATTCAAAGCAAAAACACAATTGGTTATTGATAGATATAGCTCATACACTGTTTTGGACAGTTTGCATTTAAAAGGGGCATTAACGGTTGGGGAGAACACTGCTGATAATGGTGGAATTTCAATTGCTTATGATGCTTTTAAGTTAACAGAGCAAGGACAGGACACTACGAGAATTAATGGACATACACCTGACCAACGTTTCTTTTTATCAATAGCCCGAATTTGGCGTGTAAAAACACGTGATGCGTATTTACGCAATTATGTAAAAACCAATTCGCATTCACCACCTATCTGGCGTGTAAATGGACCATTAATGAATTTCACACCATTTTACGAAGCATTTGAAGTGCAAGATGGCGATGAAAATTACAGACAAGAAGAAGAAAGAATAAAGATTTGGTAAAAGTTTATTTATCGAGGATTTTGTATTTTAATGAGTCTAGACACTCATTAGAGTAAGTAACTAATTATATAGAGTTCTTAACGATCTTTAGGGGTATCACTCCTTATAATTTAATAATGTTGAAAAAAATACTAATAGCTTTCATATTTATTTCAATATCGCTTGGACAGGTTGAATTTACAATCAGCGGAAAGATTATAGATAAAGTATCCGGCCAAGCTTTACCAGGTGCTAATGTATTCGAAACAACTATTGACGAAGGTACATCAAGTAATGCTGAAGGTGAGTATTCATTACTTCTTCCCGAAGGGAATTACAAATTTAAAGTAAGTTATATCGGCTACAACCCCATTCAGCGTGAGATAGAGCTTAATAAAAATATCGCATTGGACTTTGTGCTTATACCCGATCCCATATCCATGAGCCGGATCGATGTCTCCGGTATTGCTCCTGATCATAATGTAACATCAACGGAGATTAGCGTTGAAAGGCTTAGTATTCGGCAGATTGAGCAAATCCCTGTGGTGATGGGTGAGACTGA
This sequence comes from Fidelibacterota bacterium TCS55, assembly GCA_905182385.1. Taxonomy (GTDB): domain Bacteria; phylum Fidelibacterota; class Marinisomatia; order Marinisomatales; family TCS55; genus TCS55. Next base: position 3,950 of record CAJJBS010000080.1, on the reverse strand, counting down.
CATTATGAAAACGATCCAACTCTTGCCTGGTATTACCAGTATCGCAGAGGGGCGCAGCGGGTATATTGTTCGGGGAAGTGGGATTGATCAAAACCTCATCTTAATGGATGGTATGCCGATCTTTTACTCTTCACATATGAGAGGTTTATACTCAGTATTTAATTCTGATGCCGTTAAAGGATTAACTATATATAAAGGCGGAGTTCCTGCTCGATTTGGAGGACGTGGTGCTTCTGTATTAGATGTCAAAATGAGAGATGGAGATATAGATCAATATAGATCTAGTATAAGTGCAGGTCTTATTACATCAAAATTTTCTTTAGAGGCTCCAATTATTAAGAACAAATTTTCATTATTTCTATCCGGGAGATCTACAAGGCTCAGCGGTGGTAGCCTCTATGATATTATTAATGAAGGAAGTACTACTGGTGGCCGTCTCAATAGTGATAAAGGTGGTGGAGGCAAAAGTAGTGGCGGCAAAGGTAAAAGCGATAGTGGCAGTGATTTTCAATTTTTTGCACCTAATGAAAGTTGGTTTGATATCAACGGGAAGGTCATTTCTCATATTAATGACAAGCAAAATCTAAATTTTTCTTTCTATATAGGTCAGGACAGTGCCATGACAGTGGGACTTACGGAATGGGGAAATCGGGCAGCATTGCTTCGCTGGGAAAACCGTTTTGCAAATAAATGGTTATCAAATACCTCATTTATATATAGTAAATATTACACAGCTAATACTTCAGGAATTTATCGTTTCCATTCTGGAGTAAGTACACAAAGTGTCAAACAGGAATTTTCTTTTTTCCCAAATCAAAATAATGAGGTGAGGTTTGGGATTACTTCAGAATATCAAGATTTCAATCATGGGTCATTAGAAGATGAAACACAAGAGGATGGAGGGAAATTCATGCCTGAGATGCAGGGTCTTGAGAGTGCTTTTTATATAGGAAATAATCAAAAAATAAATGACAGACTATCAGCTTATTATGGATTGCGTTACTCATTGTATCATCAGTTAGGTCCAGGGAATCGATTCACTTATGATGATATAACCAATGAACCGATCGAAGCGGAGTTCTTTCCTGGTAGAACAGATATTATGTCTTCTTATAATAGTTTAGAGCCTAGGTTAGCGATGACCTATCTTTTATCCGAACAGAACTCATTTAAAATATCCTACAATCGAAATGCGCAATATTTAAGGCTGATGTCTTTAGGTGCGGAAATTCAATGGTATGATATTTGGATGCCCACAACAAAGAATATCAAACCCATGCTGACAGATCAGTTTACAATGGGCTATTTTCATAATTTTAAAAATAATAAGATTAAGTTCTCTGCAGAGACTTACTATAAGATCTTATATGGCGCTGCTGACTTTGAAGATGGTCTGCATAATTATCTGGTGGATAACCTAGAAGCGTATGTAGCCACAGGTAAAGGTTTGGCATATGGCTTTGAGATATCCATTGAAAAACCAGCTGGACGGTTTAATGGGCGGTTGAGTTATAATTATGGAAAGAGTGATTATCAGATTGATGTAATTAATGAAGGGCGATGGTATCCTTATCGCTTTGATAAAACGCATAGTCTTACCATGCTTTCTAATTTACAGCTTACAAGTAATCTTTCAGTATCGAGCACTTTTTTGTACTCAACAGGTCGCCCTGTAACTCTTCCTGAAGGGTATTATCATATTAGTGGTATTCCATTCCCCTATTGGGAAGGAAGAAATAAGTATCGTTTACCGGACTATCATCGACTAGATGTAGGTGTTAAATATTCTCCAGATTTATTTAAGCGCTGGACAGGAGCGTTAAAGACCACAATCGATATCGCTCTATATAATGTTTATAATCGAAGAAATATTCATACGGTAAGATATATTAATGGAGATAATAATTTATTTCAAAAAATGGGGCAAAGTACCTATGGTTTTATGCCAAGTATCAATATAAATGTTGAGTTTTAAACAATGAGAATGGATCGTTTTTTATTTGCATTCTTTATGTTTTTTATCGCCTGTGATGGGTTTCATGAAGAAATGGTACCAGTCGATATTAATGTTGAGGATGTTGAAACCGTTTTAGTTATTAATGGTGAGATAGAGGAGGGTCAAATAGCTTGGGTTGAAATAAGTTATTCTGAAGATATAAACGCACCTGTCAATACACAGATTAATTATGAAAAAAATGCTTCTGTTTCTATAAGTACTGGAGGTGGATCATCCGAAAACATGACGTATGCTGGGAATGGAATTTATGTTGGCAGTAATATCAAAGGGATAGTCGGAGAAATTTATACAATGAACGTTCAAGTAGGTTCACAAACCTATACTGCAAATTCAACGATGCTTAAACCGCGGGGTTACCAGGGGGCCTGGGTATATCAACTAGGTTCAAATGGTAATGGAGGGGCTAGTAAATATTCTGATGAGTGGATCATTAATGATCCATCTGCAACTCGTAATCGTTATCTTTTTGAATGGTGGGCAAATGGAGTTCATTATATCAGGCAAGATTGGGCAATAGATGATAATCGTGTTGTAAATGTAAATGAAGGATTAAAGCTATTTACGGTCACATTAGATCCACTGCCAAATCAATATATTCAGCATCGAACAGCAGAAATTGATAAGATTACATATGACTATTATAATATGTATGAAAAAATTGTAAGAGGTTTGATCAGTGTAGCTTCGCAAACTCCTTATAACCCCGTCTCTAATTTTGGTCAAGGTACCATCGGTAATTTTCGTGCAGTAGCTTTTTCTACCTCAATCTTATTAACGCCACCAAATATCGTAATCATTCCACAGGATAAACAAAACGTATTAGCATTTGAGTTCAATTTTTATTTTGAAAAATATAATTTATTTTGGAACAATTCTTCTGGTGTGAATGAAAGTTCAAATGTTATATCGGATATAAGGTTAGGCATAACGGAAGATGAAATTAATTTTTTTGTAGATAATAATCTTGACAATGCATCAACGTACTATTACCGTTTACAGGTAGAAGATGGAGACGGAAATATTTCAATATTGTCACCAGAAGTAAGTGCTTCGCCTGACCCCTCTACTCCCGCAGATACCACATCAATTACCCGCGGTAATATTCCAACAGATGTTGTTGCTACTGCAGGTAATGGGCAGATTACGATTTCATGGAAACCTGCAGTGGGTAGTAAACTTATGCATGGACTTTATTGGAGTAATCAAGAAAGTATCACCTTAAATAATACTTCAAAGGATAATGTATTTTGGGAGGTTCAATCACCTTTTGTTCATACAGGGCTCGATAATTCACAAACTTATTACTATAGAGTGGCTGTATGGGATGGTCAAGTGGTTCGTCTATCAAAAGAGGTAAGTGCAAATCCTAATTAAAAATAAAAGGCATTTCTCCTTGACAAAATGATTCTGAGTACCTTTGTTACAAGGAGGAAGTCGGGAGTTCGAATCTCTCAACGCTCACAGACAATAAGCCTTCGTTTTATGACAAGGGCTTTTGTTTATCCATTTGTTCAGATTTATACAGACTTATACCTTGTATATATTTAAAAGATGATAAAAATAGACCCATTAATTGTTAAATGTATTAGCGAAATAAAATAGAAAAGATTAAAAAACTTTATCTAGGTGTAGCATATATGTAGCAGTCTTACTGCTGAAAGGTGTGTTATGGCTTCATTATATCAACGTAAAAACGGTATCTATTATCTGAGTGTAGTATTTCAAGGTAGTCGATCAACAAAGTCACTTGAAACCAAATCAGAAGAAACCGCTAAGGCTCTTGTTCCGTACGTAGAACGCAAGGTTCTAGATGGACTTATCAATGGTAAGCAAAAGAAAGATACTCTATTCAAAGAATTGGTGTCAAAGTATCTTAAATATGATCATAATTGGAGTAAATCAACACTTGAAATAAATACGATTAAATTAACTA
>CAJJBS010000079.1 GCA_905182385.1 Fidelibacterota bacterium TCS55 | reverse complement strand
GGTAATCGCTCCCCAACTCTTTCCCAGGCATTATAGCCTTGTTGTTCAATCATATAAAGTTCGAAATATCTACCATTCTTATCAAAGATAACAGAACCTTTTTTTAATATTAAATATGAAGTCTGTACACTTTGACTTTTTTTTCTTCTATCCATCGAATAATTCTTTTCTTCTGATTCTTTTCTATAAATAATTTTGAGTTTACCCTTAAAGGTTAATTTCAGTTCACTATTAATTACAGTACCCGTTACAAGTGTATCATTTTTTAAATACCTATATAATTTATCAGTTGTATAAAATTCTATAGGATCAAACCTTTTAGATAACAATACAGTAAATCCCTGATTTATTAAAGGATCCGCTTTTCGTCCATTTATTAATTTCCAATTTTCTTTTTCTTTAAAACTCAAAGAAGTTTTTTTAAAACGAGCATCAAATCTTTTTCCTAAGGTAGATAAAAAGTGCCGCAATGATCCATTATATGCATTTTTTCTATTTATTTTCCATTTATTTGCTTGACGAGCATTGATTGGTTCCATTTCCACAAAGAAAGATTCACCTGCATATTTTGTATAGGTTTGATCAATTTTAAATTCATCTAAATAATAGGTTAATCTATAACCGAGTCGTTGATTTTCAATCTCAAGAGGTTGCAATGCTTCAGCGCTAAATGTATCTGCCTCTCTATTAAATGACAATACATATTCATTTAGAATCCGACAAGATTCACCATTGAGACTTGTACCTAGAAATTGTTGTTTGAAAAGTTTATAATCTCTCTTCCATTGTTTATCTGGTTTTGAAGAAACTTTAATTTCTTTCATCTTAATTGGTTCAGACTTTAAACGGAAATTTATTTTTAAGCGATCTTCCTCAAATAGGTTAACATTGACCTTGTCCATTTTATATCCAATCATAGAAATGACCATTTCATACCTACCTTTTGGAATATTTTTAAATGAATAAAATCCATTCTCATCGGTTGTTGTACCCATAGATGTTTTTGAAAAAAATATATTAACACCCATTAAAGGTTCTTTTGAAAATGAATCAATAATTTGACCATCAATCCGAGGTTGAGCAAGTAAAGTAGTAACTGAAAGAAAAAAGAGTATTTTTAAACTAATTATTCAAACCTTTTAAACTTGACATTGATGACTCTCCTGCTTTTTGAATAATTTTTCTTGGAGATTTTTGAAGCATCATCTCTTTTATAATTATAATATCAGATTTATCACCAATTAGACCTAATTGATTTATCATTTCAGCTTGAACAATATAACTTTTATCTTTAAGTAAATTTTTCCTAATCAATTCTATAGCAATATTCGGATAAAATTTACTTATTAGTGAAATTATTGTTTTTCTAGGTTGACTATGTTTCTCTCTTTCATAGGCCCATATCAATTCCTTACCGCTTAATTCAGTAGAAATAGACTCAATACTCACTTGACGAACAAACCATGATTTATCACTTAGCGCTGATTTCTTTAACATTTTTTTCACTGATGGATAAGATAAGTGTTGAGATAATGAAGAAGCTGCGTCATGACGACCAATTACGTTGTCTCTTTTTAATTGAACTAATAACCCCTCAACTGATTTAGCTTGGCTTAAGGTAAGAAGTAATATTTCATCCGGGTCTAATCTAACTAATATTGGTTCTTTCTTAAAACTAAACCGATGGACTGTCTTTCGCCCATCTATTAATACGGATTTATTAATAACACGATTATTAAAATAAAAATCAATGCTCATTGGTAATTTGTAAAACTCCGGCGTTTTTATTCCAGATTGAATTTGGTCTATTTTAACCGTTAAAATACCTTCATCCCAAAAAGTCTCCACTTCTAGTTGAGGGTGACCGGCGCTTAATACCCATTGATCAAAAAACCAGTCCATATCTTCGCCTGTGGTCTCATTAACTACTCTGATTAGATCTTTAGTCTCTGGATTTCCATATGCATATTGAGTAAGAAACTCTTTTTGGAATGTTTTCATATCTCTACTTCCAATAATATTTCTTAGCATATGAAGAACAGCTGCACCTCTTGGATAAATATGGCTATCAAAATTTTGATTTGGCCAATTCCAATAAGGATGAACCATTGGACGAGAATATCTATTATTATATTCATTCAAATAAGCTTGTTTTTTCTTCCATAAGTTAATGTGACCTTCGTCTACGCCTTTAGAGTGCGCGCTAAATAAATATTCACCATATGTTCCAAAACTTTCATTTAACCATGCATGGTGCCAATTACGCATTGTAATATAATCTCCCCACCAATGATGAGCTGCCTCATGTGCGATTAACCAATGACTAGGGAAATCTTTTTCGGCTTTTGCATCATGAATTGTAGATTGTCCTAGAATTGTTGCAGTTGTACTCTCTGCTCCACCACCTATTGCCGGAATCGTAATTTGATCCATTTTTGGCCAAGGATATGGGACTCCATATTCATTCTCAAAAAATGTTAAAATTTCACTGGTTTTATGGAATGACCTCATTGCATTCTTTTCATCATTTGGATATACCCAATAAGAAATGGGTGTAATGCCATGGAAGTCATTAATGACTTCAAAAGGTCCAGCTACCATTACATAAAGATATGTAGAATTAGGTAAATTTAAATCCCAGGTATAAGTGACTGAATCTTTATTGACAGATTTATTTGTTAACAATCCATTTGCTAAAACTTTCCAATCAGACCTTACAGTAGCAGAAATTCGACTGGTAGCTTTATCAGCTGGATGATCATTGCTTGGAAACCAATGGCGTGCACCTGTTGGAAATGAATGCGTCTGGGCTAAACTTGGATTATCATTTGTTTTATCAAAGAAACCTAATCCAAGTAAAACATTCATACCGAACTTAGTTGGATCTGATTGTTTTCCTTTTGAATCATAAAATATTGTATAAGTAATCAATTCATTTTTTGAAATTGATCTTCTAGGGTTGATATATAATAATCCATTTTTTTGAGTAAAAGAT
>CAJJBS010000078.1:2542-6868 GCA_905182385.1 Fidelibacterota bacterium TCS55 | reverse complement strand
TTTTTTATTTGAGTATTAAAACGACGTATTATTTTACCAGATTGTGAAAATAAATTAACTCTACTATTGCATTTATAAAGGAGTGCTAATTCATCAGTATTGTTTATAGCAAGATCGGAGATACAATTATTTGGACTTAAATTTGAGTTTAAATCAAGAAAATGTTTTATTCCCCCCCCAAATCCAGTAGATCTATATATATTATTTAATTCAGGATAGTAAATATATATATTATATCTATTATCAATTGAGAACAGGGATGGGTAAAATGCATTTTCTGAGTTAAGCTTAAAAGATGCAATAAAATTTAATTGTGCATCATACCTAACTAATCGATTAACTGTCTGATCCAATATAAAGATATCTAATTGATTTGATATTATATCCACAGGATTAAATAATCCAGCATCCTCTGTTCCATAACCACCACGAATATCAATCGTATCTTTTGACCAAAACCCCACTCTTCTTTTTTCAGAATCTAAAAATATTAAACCTAAAGGCGACTTTACTAATTTATCAGGGTGAAAATTCTTTGATATGACATCTTGATTAAGATCTATCTCACTTATAAATGTTAACTTTTGAGAAAAAGAATTTCCTATTATAGCTAAGGAAAAGAAAAGGAACGTTAATTTATTTTTCAGATTTTATTTCCTGTGTTTGAGAGACAGGATGAGTTAAAAACCAAGCTCCAATTATTATCATAATTAAGGATATTAATTGAGAACCACTTAGTCCAAAAAGATATTTTGTATTAACCCGTAAAAATTCAATAAAGAACCTTTCAGCACCAGCGAAAATTAAATAAGTAAAAAATAGGCTACCAAAAACAGTTATTTTAGTCCTTTTCTGATATAAATAATAAAAAATGCTAAAACCTATGATTGATTCATAAATTTGCGTTGGATGAACCTTTAATACACCAGGACTAAAGCCTTCAAGATTTATCCATGGATAATAGCTTTGAAAAACACTGTAAGTAGATGGAGGTAAACCATTAGGGAATGCTATACCCCAAGGTACATTGGTGGGTAGTCCATAGTCATCTCCCACAAGTAAGCATCCAACTCTTCCAACAGCATATCCTAAAATTAAAAGTGGTGCAACTAAATCCGCAAACTTTATCCAAGCTAGCTTATTTTTTTTAATTACGTAAGTAACACCTAAAGTACCTCCCATTAGACCACCAAGGAAAACTAGCCCTGCCCCACTAAAAATCATTCCAGTTGGATCAGCTTTGACACGTTCAAAGTTTTCAATCAAATAATATATTTTTGAGCCAAGGATTCCACCAACTGCTGCTGCAAATACAATATCACTAGCTAGCTTAGCATCATAGCCGAGACGATTTAAATCTTTATTGAGAAAATAATAACACGAATAAAATGCCATCATAAGCATAAACCCATATGAGTTAATCACGGGATGGAATTCAAAGCCAAAAATATTTATAATACCAAAATCAAATATTACTGGAAACATTTAACGGTTACCTCCACAATTTGAACAAAATTTATGTTTAGGAAGAAAAATTTGACCACAGTTCGTACAAAAACTACCATTTTTAATTGATGAAGTTAAATTTGATTTCAAAAGCGTTTTCTTTTTTGAATCAACTGAAAACATCCAACCAACAACTAAAGAAAATACTCCAAGAATCACTAATGGTTGCCACAAAGGTAATTTATGACGTAGGGGAACTTCAGCCACGTTATTTGGAATTAGGGGTGAAATCATTTGATCTTCAGTTGACAACATTGTTTGAAGTTTATTTATTGATATTTCTCCAGTTGGGTTTTCATATGAGAAAGAAACTGATTTCGTTGTATTTGCCTTAAAATCATGTAAATGAACTCTCTTGAAATTTATACCATGTTGATCTTTAAAGTCTTCTGCCTCTTTTTCTGAGAATGTAAAATCTTCTGCAACCAAAGGAATTTGAATAATGATATGAGCGTCATTAACAAAATGATTAAGCTCTAAGTCAAAGATCCCTGAGCGTTGAGCCTCATCTTTTTTTAAGTTATAAAAAATAAATATTCTAAACTTTTTTTCAAGGATACTTACCTTAACAAAAGATCTATTATTTGAACTCAAAATTGGCAAGTTTTTAACTTCTGCTTGAGACGATGCAGAGCCACTAACAAAAAATATAGAATCAGCATTTATTGGTACACGCATTTCAAAGTCCAACGGTAGAAACTCATTATTTATTTCAGCATCAACTTCAGCCATAAGTCCATCAAAATAATACTCAGGGTAAAGAACAACGTCATACGAATTAAAAGGGGAAACCTGAGCATTGCTAAAACCTAAAAAACATATGAATGCTATCAATCTATTCATTTAAATAAAACCCTTAAAATTAAAAATCAAATTTACAGCGAATAAACACAATTAATTAAGAAGAAGTAGTGAATTTTACCAAAACAAACAAATCGTAAATTGTATGAGTATATGCAGCAATACCAAATCCTCGCATTACATAAATCCCACCTAGAACAACTCCTGCTAATAATCTAATTATAAATAGATCGATCGAAGGTAATTCACCATAAATACCAACAAAATGAAAACCTGAAAAAAGTATAGCGGATAATAAAATAGCACTAATGTTTTTAGCTAATACGTTCCATTGGAATATAAAGCCAATAACATTAGATAATCCTATAATGAGAATTACACGAAAGGCAAACTCTTCATAAATCCCAGCTCCAACTGCCAATACAATATGTTGCATTAACCTACTATTTTTTGTGGATATCATAAGTAATGTTGGTGTCCACATCATCACAATAGTTAAAATAATAGCCCAACCTATACTCTCAAAAAACATGGTTAATAAATATTCACCACGAATAACTGATGACATTAAATTCTTTTTTTGACGGAGAAAAGCAACTATAAAACCAATGAGGAATGTTCCACTAAAACCATAGACACCAAAAACTCCAAAAATTTCGAGTATCTGACGCATTAGAACATCTGCACCATTTCTTAACAATGGAAGGTCGCTAGCTGATATTGCAAAAACACCGATTTCATAAATAAGAAATAAAGGTAGAGTAAAAATGAAGCTATATAATGGTGAATGAGTATCACGCCAATAGTTTAATTCACTCATAAGTTTAATCTGAGTCAATTTGCAGAACAGCCAATAATGCTTCTTGAGGAATTTCAACTCTACCAATTGATTTCATCCTCTTTTTACCTTCTTTCTGCTTTTCCCATAGTTTTCTTTTTCTCGAGATATCACCACCATAACATTTTGCAGTTACATTTTTCTTCAACATTTTTACTGTTGAACGTGCAATTATCTTATTACCTAGACCTGCTTGAATAGGTACATCAAACATTTGCCTTGGAATTAACTCTTTTAATTTAGAGCACATAGCTACACCACGATGATAAGCATCTTTCGTATGAATAATGAATGAAAGAGCATCAACTGTTTCATTATTGATCATGATATCTAACTTTTTTAAATCTCCTGAAATATAATCAGATAAGTGATAGTCTAACGACGCATAGCCTTTACTTATAGACTTTAATTTATCGTAGAAATCAAAGATTATTTCACCAAGAGGAAGGTCATAATGAAGCTGCGCTTTATCGGATGAAATGTAATTTGTATTTTTATACACACCTCTTTTTTTTTGACAAAGCGTCATTATATTACCAATAAATTCTTTTGGTGTAATAATTTCAGCAGCGACATGCGGCTCTAATATAGATTGAATTTCACCAGAAGGAGGCATTTTTGCTGGAGTATCAACTTCAATAATATCACCAGATCTTAGTTCAACTTTGTATCGAACATTTGGCGTTGTAGTTACAAGTGCTAAATCAAATTCTCGCTCAAGTCTCTCTTGTATTATTTCCATATGAAGTAGTCCTAAAAATCCACAACGAAATCCAAAACCCAAAGCTTCACTTGTCTCTGGCTCAAAGAGTAAAGAAGCATCATTTAGCTTTAATTTTTCTAATGCCATTCTAAGTTGATCGTAGTCATCAGAGTCAGATGGATATAATCCGGAAAATACCATTGGTTTGATTTCTTTAAAACCTGGCAATGCTTCTAATGCCGGATTTTGTTTAGTAGTAATTGTATCTCCTGGTAAAATATGTGAAACATCACGAATATTTCCCAATAAATAGCCTACATCACCAGAACGAAGCTCTTTAGCTGGAATTTGTTTAAGTATAAAATGACCTACCTCATTTATCTCATAGTGAGTATTATGAGTAAAAAATTTTGCAGTAGTACCTGCCTTTATAACGCCATCAAATACCCTTATATATGGTATAGCTCCTTTATAATTA
>CAJJBS010000078.1:0-2532 GCA_905182385.1 Fidelibacterota bacterium TCS55 | reverse complement strand
CTTTATAATGATCATGAAGAGAGTCAAAGACCATGGCGCGTAAGGGTTTATCCGATCTATCTTCAGGTGGTGGTATTCTATTAATAATTGCATCAAATACTTCATCAATCCCAATACCACTTTTTGCACTAGTACAAACTATTTCTTTTTCATCACATCCAATTAATTCTATTAATTGACTTTTAACCTCATCTACGCGTGCACTTGCTAAATCTACTTTATTTATTACAGGGATAATTGTAAGATTACTGTCAATTGCAAGATATGCATTACTTACAGTTTGTGCTTCAACACCCTGTGCAGCATCAACTAACAATAATGCACCTTCGCAAGCTGCAAGAGAGCGCGAGACTTCATAGGTGAAATCAACATGCCCGGGAGTATCAATTAAGTTAAGAGTATAAGCTTGGTTGTCTGAATGAGTGTATTTCATTTGAATTGGATGACTCTTAATAGTTATACCTCTTTCACGTTCTAACTCCATACTATCAAGTACTTGAGCTTTCATATCTTTTTTAGCTAATGTATTTGTCTCTTCTAAGAGCCTATCAGCTAAAGTAGATTTACCATGGTCAATATGAGCAATAATACAAAAGTTGCGTATAGTTAATATTTCCATGTTTTAAAATTAGCTTATTATTATCAGAAAGAACGATTCTAAAATGGAGTTTTTTTTAGAAAAATAATGTAATTTTAACCTATATTTATACAATTAGGAGACCAAAATGAAAAAGATATTATTTTTATCACTATTTTTTTTAAGTTCTTGTGAAGAAGAAAAAAATGAAGAAAAAAGTCTGTTTATTGGAACATGGAAGGTAACTGAAATGGGGGTTTATCAATCTGCTTCATGTAGTGGTGAGGTTGATGATACTGAATGGAGAGGGTTAAAAGGAAAAGGGTTAACAATCACTCTAGAAATATATGATGATGCTACAGGCAAAGAAATAATTACAGGTCCAAATGCTAAAACAAGCACTTTTTCCTGGTATGATATCGGCGAGACATTTTGTTTTAATGGAAAATGTAATACATACGACATGGCATCAAATAATAAATCATTTTTTGTGAATGTTGAAGACGAGTCTTATTGTATTGATGAAAATTATGAAGTTACAGGTGACGGTTCTGAAAAAGAGTGCTTAGCTTCGAGTTCAGGAAATGAATGGTTTCCACCTAGATGTCATAAGACTAGGTACAAAAAAGAAATCTAATTTATAAAAAGTATAAACAGGTAATTTTTATTCGTTAAATTTTACCGAAACTAACTTTGAAACACCTTTTTGTTCCATCGTTACACCGTAAAGATAATCTGCTACTTCCATCGTTAGTTTATTGTGGGTTACTACAATGAACTGAGTTTCATCAGCAAATGAATTAAGTACTCGTTTAAACTTTTGAATATTCACATCATCTAGTGGAGCATCCACTTCGTCAAGAATACAATAAGGACTCGGTTTATATTGATAAATAGCAAATAATAGTGCAATTGCTGTAAGTGATTTTTCTCCTGCAGATAACATTCTAAGCGATTGGTTCTTCTTACCAGGAGGTTGGGCATGAATCGAGATGTCAGCTTCTAGAGGATCTGGATCTCCAATTAATGATAATGATGCATTTCCACCCTCAAAAAACATTCCAAATAATTTACTAAAGTTTACTTTAATATTATCAAATGTCTCTTCAAATTTCTTTCTAGCAACTCTATCAATCTGCTGAATTGTTTCTCTTAAGTTATCTTCAGAAGTAGTTAAATCAACTCGTTGCTCGATAAGTGTTTTTAAGCGCTTTTGTTCATCCTCATATTCATATTGGACAGCCATATTAATTGGACCAATACTATCAATACTTCTCATGATTTGCTCTACACGAAGTTCTAAGTCATCTAGTTCGTCATCAACAATTAAGTTTAAAGGAATATCTACTGAATAACGATCTTTTATACGCTCTTTAATAAGATTTATTCGCTGTTCTTGTTCAACAATCTTTAATTCATTTATTTTTAATTCTTCTAGCAAAGCTTCGCGTGATTGTTGTTCAGAACTAATTATTTTTTGAATTTCCTCCATAGACTCATAAGTATCATTAACCGTATCCTGTTTGAGCTTTAAGACAGAACGTTCTTTTACTAATTTACCAGAAATAGATTTAAGTTGGATATCAGACTTTGATACTTGTTTTTTAAGTGATTCACTATTTGAAATTAATTTTGATATCTCTTGGTCAATATTTTTTTGACGTTTATTTAATTCTTCAATTGATTCTATAGATAACTGCTCTTGATAATTAATACTTTCACGTTTGTTCTCTAGATTAAGAAGTTCAATCCGTAGTTCTTGGACGGATTCCTGAAAAGCATCACGCTCAGTCTGAATACTAATAAGGATTTTTGATGCATGATCGACTTTATCTTGGAAATCTTTTATATTTTCTTCACTTTTAGATAAATTTGGAAGCAGTTTTTTCTCAGAATCTAATAGGTCTTTAATATTCTTTTTAATATCAACTAATTCAAAATTTAGTTCTTTAATT
>CAJJBS010000077.1 GCA_905182385.1 Fidelibacterota bacterium TCS55 | reverse complement strand
TCTTTGTTTGCTTCTATTCCATCTACACAATTCAATCTGAAAGAATTGCAAGCATCAGTCATTAGTGTTATTGATTGAATAATATTATAAGCTATAACTGGACGGTAAACATTTAGTTCAAAATTTCCACTTGAACCAGCAATTGATATTGTGTTATCATTTCCTATAATCTGAGTACAAACCATTGTAACAGCTTCACATTGAGTAGGGTTAATCTTACCTGGCATAATTGATGATCCAGGTTCATTTGCAGGGATAAGTATTTCACCTATTCCAGAGCGAGGTCCGCTAGATAGCCAACGAATATCATTCGCAATTTTAAATAAAGAAGCAGTAACTGTTTTTATTGATCCTGAAAGTTCTATTATGCAATCTTGACCACCTAATGCTTCAAATTTATTTTCTGCTGTAATAAATGGTAAACCAGTAAGTTTTGAAATCTCATTAGCAACTAACTCTCCAAAACCTTCAAATGAATTTATTCCTGTACCTACTGCTGTGCCACCCATGGCTAATTCATAACAAGATTCTAAGCCTTTTTCAATACGTTTAATTCCATGACTCAAAGAAGAGGTGTAACCTGAGAATTCTTGACCTAAACTTAGCGGTGTGGCATCTTGAAGATGTGTTCTGCCTAACTTTATAATTTGATCGAACTGATCTGTTTTTTTCTGAAAACTATCACGAAGCTTTTTCAATCCAGGGATTAGTTTATTTGTGGTTGCTTCAACTGCTGCTATATTAATTGCAGTAGGAAAAGTATCATTAGTTGATTGCCCCATATTTACATGGTCATTAGGATGCACCGGCTTTTTACTTCCTAATTTTCCTCCAAGTAATTCAATAGCTCTATTAGCAATAACCTCATTAAAATTCATATTGGTTTGAGTTCCTGAGCCAGTTTGCCAGACAACTAATGGGAAGTGATTATCTAGGCTTCCATCAATAACTTCTTGAGCAGCTTTTTTTATTGCATCTGCTAATTTAGAATCTAATTTACCTTTGGAGTTATTTACAGTTGCAGCAGCTTTTTTAACAATTCCATATGAACGGATTAGATCTCTTTGAAACTTTTCACCACCAATTTTAAAATTATTTAAAGACCTTTGTGTTTGAGCACCATAGTATTTATCCTCCGGCACATCTATCTCACCCATACTATCTTTTTCTTTACGAAATTTCATTAACTATTTTCTTACTTAACTACCCAAGTATCTCCAGCATTAATAATCTCTTGAACATTTCCTTTTGGTTTTTTCTTAATAGCTTCATTTATTTGAGCAACCATTGTTTCTTCGTATGTTTCTGTTTCAACTGCATAGAGCACACCAATAGGATCTGGAAAATCAGTTTGATAGGTCATATTTGATAATAGAGAAGCAATTACATAATCACTTTCATCATGGACTAATATATCATCTACACTCCATTTATCTCCAATATCTACAATCACCGGTTTATTGCCATCTAATCGAACACCCTTATTGTTTTCTTTCCCAAAAATCATTGGTTGACCATTCTCTAAGATTAAAACTGTTTCAGCCTTTTGATCTTTATCTGTTTGTGCTAAGAATGCTCCATCATTAAAAATATTACAATTTTGATAAATCTCCATAAAAGATGTCCCTTTATGTCCATGAGATCGCTTAATCATACTTTGCATATGCTTTAACTCTTTATCAATTGTACGTGAAACAAATGTTGCTCCAGCACCTAAGGCTACAGTTAACGGATTAAAAGGGCGATCTAATGAACCCATTGGAGTAGATTTAGTTATTTTACCAACTTCTGATGTTGGAGAGTATTGTCCTTTTGTTAAGCCGTAAATACGATTATTAAATAACATTACATTGATATCTAGATTTCTACGCAAAAGATGTATAGTATGATTACCTCCAATAGATAAACCGTCTCCATCTCCAGTCACTACCCATACTGATAAATCTGGATTTGCTAATTTAACACCAGATGCTATTGCCGGCGCTCTACCGTGAATAGTATGAAACCCATATGTGTCCATATAATAAGGAAATCGACTTGAGCAACCAATCCCGGATATAAATACAAACTTTTCTTTATCAACTCCTAAATCTGGAAACACTTTTTGTGTTTGAGCTAAGACAGCATAGTCTCCACACCCTGGGCACCATCTAACTGCTTGATCTGAAGTAAAATCTTTTTTTGTGTACGTTTTAACTGTCTCTGGCATAATTCTATCCTATTAATTTGTTTGCTGCATCTTGAATATCTAACGAACTGATTGGTTTTCCTCTTACTTGATTTAAACCTTTTGCATCTACTAAAAATTCAGCTCGAATTATTTTGATTAATTGGCCATAATTAATCTCGGGTATTAAGATGTTTTTAAATTTAATCAAATTTTCACCTAAATCTTTTGGAAATGGATTAATCCACCGAAGATGTAAATGACTAACTTTTTTACCATCTGCTTTTAATGCTTCCGTTGCTGAGCGACAAGCTCCTTTGGTTCCGCCCCAACTTAGAATCAATAGATCTCCACTTTTATTTCCAAAAACTTCAGATGGACCAATTTCATTAGTAATTGCATCAACTTTTTTTGCCCGCGTTTCAACCATATATTGATGGTTATCAGGGTCATAACTTACATTTCCAGTCAGATCTTCAGTCTCAATTCCACCAATTCGATGTTCTAAGCCAGGAGTCCCTGGTATTGCCCAAGGTCTAGCTAAAGTCTTTTTATCTCTTGAATATGCTAAAAATTGGCCATCTGCTAAATTTGATTCATCTGCAAATGAGACTTCAAAATCAGGAAGATCATCAACTTTTGGAACTTGCCATGGCTCTGAGCCATTTGCTAAATAACCATCAGTTAATAAAATAACAGGTGTCATATACTTTACGGCAATTCTACATGCTTCATAAGCAGCAAAGAAGCAATCGCCAGGTGTGGAAGAAGCTAAAACAGGTATAGGGGCTTCTCCATTTCTTCCATACATCGCTTGCATTAAATCTGATTGCTCAGTCTTAGTAGGCAATCCAGTACTTGGACCACCACGTTGAACATTTATTATAACTATAGGCAATTCAGCCATCACCGCCAGTCCCATAGCTTCACCTTTTAAAGCGATACCTGGACCAGAAGTTGCAGTAATACCCAAATTTCCTGTAAAAGCAGCCCCTAAAATAGAAGTTATACCTGCGATTTCATCTTCTGCTTGAAAAGTTTTTATACCTAAATGCTTCCATGCTGCAAGTGTATGTAAAATATCACTTGCGGGTGTAATTGGATACCCGCCATAAAATAAACCTAACTTTGATCTTTCAGCTGCAGCTGCAAGTCCCATTGATAATGCATAGTTTCCAACCACATTTCTATAAGTACCTGCTGGTAAATCTGCTTTATCAACTTTGTAACGTGTTGTAAAAATCTCTGTTGTCTCACCATAATTATATCCAGCATCCATTGCTCTAATATTTGCTTCAATAATTTCAGGCTTCTTTGCAAACTTAACACCCAACCACTTTTTTGTTGACTCTAGAGATCTATCATAAATCCAAAATAAAAGTCCTAGAGCAAACAAGTTTTTAGTTCGATCAATAATTTTTGGTGAGATCTCTAAATCTTTATTTGCTAAAGATACCATCTTACTCATTTCGATTGAGTAAAGTCTATAATAGTCGTCTAATGTTTTATCTTCTAATGGATTTGTTTCATAACCTGCAAGTTTTAAATTTTTCGGCGTGAAAGCATTCTCGTTGCAAATGATAGTTCCTCCTGGTGCAACCTCTTTTTGATGTACTTTTAAAGCTGCAGGATTCATTGCAACGAGCACATCTGGTTTATCACCTGGAGTATGAATATCTCTTGAACTAAACTTAATTTGAAAAGCACTTACGCCGGCCAACGATCCAGCCGGAGCGCGAATTTCAGCAGGAAAATCAGGTAATGTACTCAGGTCATTTCCAACAATAGCAGTACTTTCTGTAAATCTTCCTCCGGTAAGTTGCATCCCGTCACCAGAATCCCCCGCAAATCGAATCACAACTTCATCGACTTGTTCCATAGTTTTACCCATAATATTCCTTAATTATTTTTTCTTTAGTCTTTGCAGCTCTTAAATAAGATTAAATAAACTTATTTTTTAAAGTTTTTAGTTAAATAGTTTGAATTTTACTTTTTTTAATAATAATCTAAATTGCAATCTACTGTTCTAGATTAACGCAAATCAATGGATTGTAATTTATTTTTTGATTAATGCTGAGAACGCTTTATAATCTTCAATTTAAAGCTTTAAATTGAAGCGATGTTATCAAATGAAAAAATAAAATTAACTCAATTTTCTCACGGTTCTGGCTGAGCATGCAAGATTGGTCCTAAGGACCTTGCCCAGGTACTGGGTAAATTAGATTCTTTAGAAAATGATAATGTAATTGTTGGATTTAATGGATCTGATGACGCTGCCGTTGTACGATTAAATAATGGAAAATTGATTGTTCAAACTGTAGACTTTTTTACACCTATTGTAGATAGCCCTTATGAATTTGGTCAAATTGCAGCAGCAAATTCACTTTCTGATATTTACGCTATGGGTGCCATTCCGAGTTTTGCGCTAAATATAGTTGGTTTTCCAATTAAAAAATTATCGAATGAGATTTTATCCGAAATTCTTAAAGGTGGTGCCGATAAAGCAAAAGAAGCCGGAGTTTCAATTATCGGCGGACATTCAATTGATGACGAAGAACCAAAGTATGGATTAGTTGTAACAGGAGAAGTTGAAGAATCTAAATTAATTAGAAATTCTACTGCTCATGAAAATGATGCTATCATTTTGACAAAACCATTGGGAACTGGCATTATTTCAACTGCAATTAAGCAAGATAAAGCTTCTAGTTCAATGATTGCTCAAGCCATTAATAGTATGAAATATCTAAATGCTTTTTCATCATCTATTATGAATGAATTTGATACTCATGCCGCAACTGATATTTCTGGATTTGGTCTTTTAGGGCACCTTTACGAAATGTGCAAGGGAAGCAATCTTTCAGCTAAAATCACATTTAACAAAATACCTTTTTTAGAAGGTGTGAATACGTTAGCAAATGATGGTTTTATTCCTAGTGGAACAAAAAGAAACTTTGAATACATCTCGAACTTTGTATCTTTCTCATCAGAATTAACAACTATTCAAAAAATGATGACTGCTGACGCTCAAACCTCTGGCGGTCTTCTTTTGGCCCTTCCTCAAAAAGAAGCTAATAATTATATTAAAAGATTTAATGAAGAAACGGGACAAATTGCTCAACAAATTGGCATTTTTAAATCAAAATCTGACTACTTTATAAACTTAGAATAAGTATCCTAGATTAAATACGACAATTTTAATCGTATTTATTACTTGGAACGCATTTTTTATTCTTGGTAAATTCATTATATCGAGAGAATGAATTGTTAAAAATTACACGCAAAGTAGAATATGCATTGATTGCTCTACGTCATATGCAAGCTAAAGATCCTAAAGGATTAACTAGTGCAAAAGAAATTGCAATACACTATAGAATACCCAAGCAGTTATTAGCAAAAATATTGCAGCAAATGTCAAGAGATAATATCGTTGAAGCTGTGCAAGGGCCAGCTGGCGGTTATCGTATTCGTGCAAATCTCGGTGAAATATCATTAAAAGATTTTTTTGAGAGATTAGAAGGTCCCCTAGGCATGATGGATTGTTTCTTTGAATCTGATTGTATTCAAATCAATGCCTGTAACATACGTGTACCGATTCAACGAATTAATGATAATATGCGCGAAATGTTTTCTAAAATGACTTTGATGGAGGTAACTCAATAATGGCACAAGTAAATGAATCTCAAGTTATTGATATTTTAAAACAATGTTACGACCCTGAACTTCCGGTTGATCTATGGAACCTCGGCTTAATATATAATATTGAAATACAAGAATCATATGATGAACAGCATTCTGATGTAAATATATTGATGTCTTTAACTACACCTGGATGTACTATGGGTCAGCAAATGTCTTTAGATATAAAAAATAAATTAGAAGCACTAGCAGAAGTCAATCAAGCTTTTATAGAAGTCACTTTTGATCCGCCATGGAAACCAGAGATGATTACGGCAGAAGCAAGAAAAAAATTAGGCGTTGATATATCAGAACCAAATGAAAGACAAGAAACGAAACTTAAAACGGAGTGGGAATAATGGAAAATAAAATTAGTACAAAAGAAGTTTTTGATGCTGGAATTAGCTTAACAAAAGAAGCTGCTCAAAGATTATCATCCGTAATGGAGGCTGAAGGTAAAAAAGGTTTTGGCTTAAGGATGAAAGTGACTACCGGTGGCTGTTCTGGCATGAATTATGATATGTCCTTTGAAGAACATAAAGCTGAGTTTGATAAAGTATTTAACAGTGAAGGCATGCAAATATACTGTGACCTTAAAAGCTACCTTTACTTAAAAGGTATCAAAGTTGACTTTTCAAATGATATTCTTAATGGTGGATTTAAAATTGTGAATCCAAATGCTGAGAGAACCTGTGGTTGCGGAACATCATTTTCCGCATAGTAGATAAATATGAGTAAAAATACACAAATTATTGACAAAGCGATTGAAAAAGAATATGAATACGGCTTTACCACTGATATTGAACAAGAGACCATCGCACCAGGTTTAAACAAAGATGTAATTAGACTTATTTCATCTAAAAAAGACGAACCACAATGGTTATTAGATTGGCGTCTAAAAGCATATGATCAATGGTTGAAAATGGATGAGCCCGATTGGTCTAAATTAAATTTTTCTCAAATTGATTTTCAATCAATATCTTATTATGCTGCTCCAAAACCAAAAAAAAAGTTAAGTAGTCTTGATGAAGTAGATCCAGAATTATTAGATACTTATAAAAAACTAGGGATTCCCCTTGAAGAACAAAAAATGCTAGCAAATGTAGCAGTGGATGCTGTTTTTGATAGTGTTTCAGTGACAACCACTTTCAAAGAAGAATTGCAAAAGCATGGTGTTATATTTTGCTCTTTTTCTGAAGCTGTGAAGAATCACCCTAATATTATTAAAAAATATTTAGGCAGCGTTGTTCCTACGACAGATAATTATTTTGCTGCTCTTAATTCTGCTGTTTTTAGTGATGGTAGTTTTGTTTATATCCCAAAGAATGTTCGTTGCCCAATGGAGCTTTCTACTTATTTTCGTATTAATGCTGCAAATACCGGTCAATTTGAAAGAACACTTATAGTCGCAGAAGAACAAAGTCACGTAAGTTATTTGGAAGGTTGTACTGCGCCCATGCGCGATGAAAATCAACTTCATGCAGCCGTCGTAGAACTAGTTGCACATAAAGATGCTGAAATCAAATACTCAACGGTTCAAAATTGGTATCCTGGAAACCCAAAAACTGGTAAGGGTGGAATTTATAATTTTGTCACAAAAAGAGGCACGTGCGTTGGTGACAATTCCAAAATTTCATGGACTCAGGTTGAAACCGGTTCTGCACTTACATGGAAATATCCTAGCTGTATTCTTAAAGGTGATAATTCTGTTGGAGAATTTTATTCAGTTGCGCTTTCTAATAACTTTCAACAAGCAGATACAGGCACCAAAATGATTCATATTGGTAAAAATACAAAAAGTACCATTATTTCAAAAGGAATCTCCGCAGGCAAAGGGCAAAACACATATCGTGGGGGAGTTAAAATCATGAAAGCAGCAGAGAATGCACGTAATTATTCTCAATGTGATTCTATTCTCATTGGCGAAGAATGTGGCGCGCATACTTTTCCATATATTGATGTTCGAAATCCTTCGGCTCAAATGGAACATGAGGCTTCTACCTCTCGCATTGGTGAAGATCAATTATTTTATTGTAATCAACGCGGTATTTCAACGGAAGATGCTGTTTCTATGATTGTAAATGGTTTTTGCAAAGAGGTTTTCAATGAACTTCCAATGGAGTTTGCTGTAGAAGCTCAGAAACTCATGGAAGTAAGCTTAGAAGGCTCCGTTGGTTAATCTTATATAAACCTTAATAATAATTAAAGATATTTAATGTTAGAAATTAAAAATTTGCACGCAGGTATTGATGGGAAAGAAATTCTTAAAGGGCTTGATTTAACTATTAAAGCTGGTGAACTTCATGCAATAATGGGACGTAATGGGTCGGGGAAAAGTACTCTAGCAAATATCATAACTGGTAGAGAAAATTATGAGGTTACATCTGGGACTGTTAAGTTTAATGGAAATAATATTTTGGATATGTCACCAGAGAATCGCGCGCTTGAAGGTATTTTTATGTCTTTTCAGTATCCAGTGGTAATACCTGGTGTTAATAATACTTACTTTTTAAGAGCTGCTCTCAATTCTAAATTAAAACATAATGAACTCAAAGAAGTGAATGCTGCTGACTTTATGCGCCTCATTCGCGAAAAACTAAAACTAGTTGAAATGGATGAAAAATACTTAAGTCGTGCAGTAAATGATGGATTCTCAGGTGGGGAAAAGAAAAAAAATGAAATTCTTCAGATGCTCACCCTAGAGCCTCAATTATCTATTCTTGATGAAACAGATTCGGGTCTTGACATAGATGCCTTAAGAATTATAGCTCAAGGAGTTAATAACTTTAGAAATAGCGAACGATCTTTTCTTGCCATCACTCACTATCAACGTCTTCTTGATCATATGAAACCTGATTTTATCCATGTACTTATCGATGGAAAAATTGTAAAATCTGGAGGAATGTCTCTTGCGCAGGAGTTGGAAGAAAAAGGCTACTCTTGGCTTGAAGCATGAAACAATTTCAAAAAGAATTTAATGCACTTCTAGAATATTGGCCTGATGAAGATCGTGAATTTCGAGAATTACGACTTAAAGCTTTTGATCAATTTAAAAAGATTGGTTTTCCTACTAAAAAATGGGAAGAATGGCAGTTTACTGATTTTTCATTAATTAAAAATTCAGATTTTCATCTTTCATGGGATTCTGATATTCCAACTATTCCAAAAAATATCCCAGGACGTATTCAAGATACATATCTTATTTTAATAGTTAATGGCCATTATCAGCCACAGTTATCTGATATTCCAGATGAAGTATCTGTAGTAAAAAGAAAAGAACACTTCAAAAAAAATCCTGAATTATACTCTATTGAAAGTAGTTCAAACCCGTTCCTTTCATTAAATACATCTATGATGAACTCTGGATTGCCAATTTATATTAAAGAGAATGCAATTATTAAACGACCTTTACAGATTATATATTTAACAACTAATCTATCTGCTAAATTAATGAATCACCCTAGGTTTAGTTGTCAAATTGGAGAAAATGCGGAAGCTACAATTATAGAACATTATACTGGCTCCACATCTAGTCCATACTTTACAAATGCAGTCTCTAGTATTAATCTTGAAAAAAATTCACGGTTAAATCATATTCGTATTCAAGAAGAAGATCTCAATTCAAACCATACTGCTTTTACAAGTTATACTTTAGATAACCAAAGCCAACTAGAGGCAACTTATATTTCATCAGGGAGTCTTCTTTTTCGTCATAATGTAAAATTAATACTCAAGAATAAAGGTGCAAACGCCACAGTAAACGGCCTATCTTTAACAAAAACTAACCAACATCATGATCAACATATAATCGTTGATCATGCCAGTGATTCATGTCAAAGTGATCAATTATTTAAATATATATTGTCAGATAGATCTTCTGGTGTTTTCAATGGAAAAGTTATTGTTAGAGAAAAGACTAAACAAACCAATGCGAATCAGTCTAATAAAAATTTATTATTAAGCCCTAATGCACTTATGAATGCTAACCCTCAGTTAGAAATATATGCTGATGATGTTAAATGCTCTCATGGATCAACAACAGGTCAGATTGATTCTGAAGCTTTATTCTATCTTCGTTCTCGTGGAATCAGTCAACAAAGAGCCATGGAATTAATTGTAAGTGGCTTTGCTAAAGATATTATTGATTATATAAAGAATACAGATATCAAATCTTATATCTCTGAGTATGTCTTTAATTGGCTTGAAGGTTCAATGAAGAATGTCTAGCGTTAAAGATACCTTAGATTTAATTCGAGATGAATTCTCAATTTTTTTAGATCCTCGTGATAAGTACGTATATCTTGTAGACCTAGCGAAAGATATTAAAGGTTTATCCTTAGATCAACGTAATGAAGAGAACCTTATTTATGGCTGTACATCTCAAGCATGGGTTTTAAAAGAAATATCAGATCAAAACTATATTTTCAGAACTGACTCAGATGCAATGATTGTCAAAGGTCTACTCTCACTAATAGAAAGATCTTTTAATGGTCAGACTAAAGAAGAAATACTAGAAGTAAATGGTAATGAGTTTCTTGAATCAATTGGTTTAGGTAAATCAATTAGTAGTCAAAGAACTAATGGATTTAGTAGTGCAATTGAAAAAATTCAAAAAGAATTATTGGATTAATTATGAATTCAGATATAGATGAAGAAGTAGTCATACAACGAGATTGCGAAGCAACGCTCATTCCTTTTGGAAATAAAATCACACTTAAAAAAGGCGAAGATGGTCATATAACTCAAGCTCTTGGTGGTAGTTATACGATTATGATTAGAGGTAATTTAGTCCGAATTGAGGGTATTGACGCCGATGCTATTGGCAAAATCCCTGAAGTTCAACCTTGGATGGAAGAAACTGAGAACGATGGCAGTGTTAATGAAGATGCGATTTGGGAAGCAATGAAAACGTGTTATGACCCTGAGATTCCTGTTAATGTTGTTGACCTTGGATTAATTTATTCATGCAATGTTTCCAAGCATGAAAATGGAGGGTCATTAGTTGAAGTTAAAATGACTTTAACCGCTCCTGGCTGTGGAATGGGAGATATGATAGCTACAGAAGTGAAACAAAAAATCGAAGGTGTTCCAGGTGCCTCAGAAGCTCGAGTTGAACTAGTTTGGGATCCACCATGGGATAGAGATATGATCAATGAATCTGCTCGTCTTGAATTAGGTATGTTATAGTGCTTGATGTAGCAAATATTCGTAAAGATTTTCCTATTTATAATCAAGGCGAAAAACCTTTTATATATCTTGATTCTGCTTCTACTTCTCAAAAACCTCAGAGTGTAATTGATGCTGTATCAAATTACTATAATTCTTATGCTGCAAATATTCATCGAGCTCTTTATCGAATTGGCGAAGAAGCAACGGATGCTTATGAAAATGTAAGAGTAGAAGTCAAAAAATTTATTAATGTTCCTGATACCCACTCTATCATTTTTACTAGTGGAACTACTGAATCTATTAATTTAGTTGCTTACGCTTGGGGCCTTAAAAATTTAAAGAAAGAAGACACTGTCTTAATTACAGAGATGGAGCATCATAGTAATATTATACCTTGGCAATTAATCAATCAGAAAACTGGTTCAACACTTGATTATATTCCTTTAAATAAAGATGGCACTTTAAATATTGACTCTTTAAGCGCAGAACTTTTATCAAAGACTAAGTTAATTAGTATAAGTCATCAATCGAATGTCTTTGGTACAATTAACCCTATTAAAAAAATACTTAATATCGCAAAAGATATAGGTGCTATCACATTAGTAGACGGAGCTCAATCAGTTCCTCATTCTAAAGTCGATATTACTGATCTAGATTGTGACTTCTACGTTTTTTCTGGTCATAAAATGCTTGGACCAACCGGTGTTGGAGTCTTAGTTGGAAGAACTGACTTACTAGAAGAAATGGATCCATTCATGGGTGGTGGCGAAATGATTAATACTGTAAAGCTACAAGGATCGACTTGGAATGATGTTCCATG
>CAJJBS010000076.1 GCA_905182385.1 Fidelibacterota bacterium TCS55 | reverse complement strand
AAATCTGCTGAGGCTACTTTATTGAAGATAAAAGATATAATAGAAGTGGTGGCTCGGGACGGAATTGAACCGCCGACACAAGGATTTTCAGTCCTCTGCTCTACCAACTGAGCTACCGAGCCTACACTAAATATTATTATATAAAATAGGTCGAAAAATTAATTGGGCTTACCATGGAATTACAAGTGGAATTACATCAAACCAAGATTTAAAATAAATAGGATAAATTTAAAAGTAATCGCCCGGTACTTATTTTTTCTACGGTTCCTGAAGGTGTAAATGAATCTGACGATTTCTTCTCATAATTTTTTATAATATATGCTAAATCTAACATCATAGATTGAGGGATTGGAATTCCTAAGCCAAATGAGATAAAACTCTGATCAGCTTTGCTATTACCTTTTGGTGAAGGTAATAATCCACCACCCGTTCGAAGCGTCATCCCAAAGGTATCTGAAAATTCCCATAAATATTCAACTCCTCCTCTAAATTGAACAACTTCCCTATATAGATAATTTATATTTTTATTTTCTTCTTTAAATAATAAATACTCATCTGACTCTATTTCAATATTTTCAATATTAAATTTAGTAGCTCCCCAATTCTTATATCGTAGACTGGTTGATAAAGCTAAGTTTTCAGCAGTAATTGCTATTCCAAAATCCATGATCATCGGCATTATTACTTTATAATCATAGCGACCTACTTCAGAAGCATCACTCCTATCTCCATTATCAAAATATAAAACTTCAGTTGTTCCATGATTCTCTTTCACCTCAAGTTTATATGGGAAAGAGAATGCCATCCCAAGTTGAAACCATTCATTTGCTGAAGTTTTTAAACCAGCTCGAATATTCCATCCTTTTGTTTTTGTAATCAAAGATTGGATTAAATCATATTGATTAAAGTCTGTAGGAAATTCTTTATAAGTATTTTGTAGGTCTTGTTGACTAAAGCTAAACTCATAATCTTCTCTTCCATTAATACGCGAAATAGAAAGTCCAAAGGATGAAACTTGAGAGATAGCAATTCCAAATGAAAAAGTTAATTGCTCAAGTCCCCCACTACTTATAATCTTTTCACTACGTTGAACATTTTTTGAGAAAAAATAATTCTTTTCTATTCCATCAACCTCTATTGGAAAACCAAGATCATTATCACGCAAGCTAAAACCTGAAAAAGACATTAAACCATCATAATTAACTATTCTATTATAACCAATTCCAATAACAAGACTGCCTCTAACAGTTGGGACTGGATAAATAATTCCTGTACCATTAACACCTATAGATTTATGTAAAGGGTTATTTTTTCTTTCTTTTACATAAGTTGTTTCATTATTGTAAAATAAACTATTACTCTCAAAGTAAAGAGCTCCATTACTCATTCCAGCTAAACCGGCTGGATTCCAATACATTCCAGACGGATCATTTCCTAATGCGGTATAGGCTCCTCCTAAAGCAAGAGAACGCGCACCAAATCCTATCTCATCCTCCATAAGATGAATAGCTTCAGATGCTGACTGTGCATTAATTGAAATGAAAATAAAGATTGAAATGATGAAACGGGTCATGCGATGCATGAGAATTCTTGAGATTTTAAATTAATTTCGACGTGTAGCTCTACGTCCACCACTAGAACTAGATGATGACGAAGAACTGCTGGAAGAGCTACTTGATGAACTACCAGAAGAGCTATTAGATGAAACAGAAGAACTATTTGTATAGTCTGAATTATTTTGATTACCAGAAGATCTTGGCGAACTACGTGTTACATTAAGATTTGTACCAAATAGATTTGTCCTACTTTTATTAAAATCACGCAAAGCTCGTGCATCTCCAACTGGTACGAACATAGCATAACCACCTAAATTATAACTATATCCAAACATATTATTTCCATATCCATATCCATATCCATCACCACCATATCCATTATAATAATTATTATGAAAACCATAAGGGTTCATAGAGCCCATAAAGCCTCCACCAAATGGGTTAAACCTTCTTTGCATGGTAGCGTATCCGAGAGGCATTGAGCCTTCATTCTGTGCATATATATCTAATCCGGGACGAGCAGGAGCTCTTGAATAAGTTTCAAAAAATTGATCTTCATTTTCGAGCTCAATTTCTGGTTCTGGATAAAACATAGCTAATTGCGTGTAGCAACCTTGCATAAATAATGAAAGAGATAAACAAACGCCAATTAATATGAATTTTTTGCTCATAATGTGTAATATTACACTATAATTAGGAATAATGCAAATCTAAGAGATTTACTTTTTAATACCTACAAGGTCAAACATAAAAGCGTATTCCAATGCAACTTCACGATAACGACGGAATCGACCAGATTTTCCACCATGCCCAGCATCCATATTCATATGTAAGTAAAGGTTATTTGGTCCTTGCCAATTCACTCTAAGCTTAGCAACATATTTAAGAGGCTCCCAATATTGAACTTGAGAATCAAAAAAACCTGATGTAACTAATATATTTGGATATGTTTTGTTTTTAATTTGATCATAGGGAGAATAAGAAAGCATATAATCATAGTATTTTTTAATGCGAGGGTCTCCCCATTCATCCCATTCTCCTGAAGTGAGTGGAATAGTAGGGTCTAGCATCGTCGTTACAACATCAACAAAAGGAACTGCAGCAATTGCACCCTTCCACATCTGTGGTTCCATATTAATTACAGCTCCAATTAATAGACCTCCAGCGCTTCCACCTTCTGCAAAAAGATGCTCTTCATTCGTTAACCCCTTTTTAATTAAATATTTACCGGCAGCTATAAAATCTTTGAAAGTATTTTTCTTATTTAACATTTTTCCATCATCATAAGATTCTCGACCATATATTTGACCACCTCGAACATGAGCAATCGCATAGATAAAACCTCTATCTAATAAACTTAAACGCGTAGAACTAAAATATGGATCTATAGTTGAGCCATAAGAGCCATATGCATATAGAAGTAGATTCTGAGG
>CAJJBS010000075.1 GCA_905182385.1 Fidelibacterota bacterium TCS55 | reverse complement strand
TGGTAAAAAGTACTAATTGCTGTGGCATTATTCCAAACGGGGTCATTTATCACATCTCCATCTATATTTGGTTCAATACTTATTTTTGTCGCTGATGTGGTGAGCTGTCCTAAGATTAGACCAGGAAGAAACAAAAGATAAAAAAGTCTCAACATTTATAAATCCTTTTATGCTTTTAGAAGATTATCTACAGTTTTAGCCATATTCATACATTTAAATGATACACCACCTAATTCATGAGATGTGAATGAAAGGGTAACTTTACACCAGCCAATAGTTATATCAGGATGATGATTATTTTTTTCAGCAACTTTAGCTAATTCGTTTACAAATTGAATTCCACTCATATAATCATCAAAAAGGAACTCTTTACTAATAGAATTATTCAAGAAAACCCATTCTTCCATCAAATTAAGGTTAGATTTAATTTCAGAATCATTAAGCAAAGACATAATTCCTCCCTTTATTTTGGAATTGCTGGTAGCAATTTACGAAAAGCTACACGAAGCCATACAATTGAAATCATTGTAGCCATTAATCCTGAAATAACCATCGCATACCAAATCCATTCAATTGGCTTATTTAAAATATTAGTGAAGTAATAAGATAACGGTCCCGCTACTCCAATAACACGAATAATTGTTATAATTAATGATGGCATACCTAATCCTATACCTTGAAGAATTCTACCAATAGATAATCCAATTGAAATAAATGGGAAAATAATTGCTATATTTCTTAAATATCCAATTGCAATAGATTGAATAATTAATTCTTTTGTAAAAAAAGAAACTACATTTGGAGCAAAAGCATAAAGAATTATTGAACCTATACTCGTTATCATTATAGCACGCGAAATTCCATATTTTGTTATGAATTTAATTTTATCGTACTCATTAGCGCCATAGAACATTCCGACCATTGTTGTCAAAGCTGATGCAATTCCCATGATAGGTAAAAATACAATCATATCTATACGGCCACCAATTTGATAAGCGGCTACAGCACCCGTAGAAAAATTAACAAGAATTCTATTAAAAACTAATTGCCCTAATGCCATTACAATAAATGACATTGATGCTGGAATTCCAACTTTTATAATATCACCTATAATAAATTTTGATAATGAAAAATCTCTCATTTTAAACTGAACATATGAATGTTTTTTAACAAATAACATAAATGCAAATATGATGAAAACAATAAATTGACTAATTGTAGTTGCCCAAGCTGCTCCAACAACACCAAAATCTAAATAAAAAATAAAAATAGGGTCTAGAATAATATTAAATACAGTTCCTAATCCAGCTAAAAGCATAGGAAGTTTCATATCTCCTTCACCTGCAAGTATAGATCTAAAAAAAGCTGATAAGATACCAAATGATAAACCATAGCAACTAACTTTAAGGTATTTCCAAGCCTCTGGTAAAACATCTGGGGTACAACCCATAAATGTTAAAACTTTTTCACCATAAGCCAAACCCATCGCAGTAAGCATTGTACTTATTAAAAGTCCAATAACAATTGAATGCTCAGCAGCATTATCTGCATTAACTTTATCATTTGATCCAATAAATCTTGCAATAGATGCAGTAACGCCACTACCTAGACCAAAAGAAAGACCCATTACAAAGAAAAAAATTGGCATATTAAAAGCAACTGCAGCAATAGCATCACCACCTAATTTTCCAATAAAAAACATATCAACTAATGAATAAAGTGTTTGAATGCCCATTCCAGCAATAATTGGAATTGCAAGTGACCACATAGATTTTGAAGGATTATCTAAGAATGATTGGAGTCTTGAATGTCTTTTATTCTCTTGGCTCATCGGCCCCAAACTTAGAGAATATTGCCTAGTAGGTTTAGTGAATTATCTAACTATTATAAAAAATATTTCAATAGTTTAAATTTTACTGAAAAGGCCAAATTATAGGAATAAATAATATTGCCAGCAACCAAAATATGATTGATAATGGCATGCCAACCTTGATGAAATCAGAAAATTTATACCCACCTGGTCCATAGACCATTAAGTTAGTTTGATAACCAACCGGAGTTACAAAAGAAGCTGATGCAGCAAAACAAACTGCAAAAATAAAGGGCCTGGCATCAATTCCCATTTGATTAGTAACTGCCATAACAATTGGTGCCATTATAATGGCAGTGGCTGTATTTGAAGAAACTTCAGTTAAAATCATTGTTATTAAGTATATCAAACCTAATAATATATAAGGTTGTTTATTTGGAGAAAAATCAGCCACAGTTTCAGATATTAATTGGCCTATAAAAGTGGCTGTACCAGTTGATTCAATTACAATCCCTAAAGGAATGAGGGCGGCTATCAAAACTATTACTTGCCAATGAATAGATTGGTAAGCTTCATTTGGCGATATTATCCGAAAAAGTAATAGAATGACCACACTTATTATAGCTCCCTTTAAAATCGAAATAATACTAAATGCAGCTAAAATAATTGTAGTAATTATTGCGACAATACTAACCCACCAATATCTTGATTTAATTAGATCTGCTTGAACTTCACCTAACAAAATAAAATCACCCCTACTCGCCAATTTATCTATCTGTTTTCTTCTACCATATATAAGTAATGTATCATAAGTATGTAAAATAACATGTGCCACTTTTTTTCTTATAATTGAGCCATCACGACGAATTGCAAGAATAAATGTTCTAAATCTTTTTCTAAAATTACTTTGCATTAGAGTCTTACCAACAATGTCTGACTTATCTGTTAGCATACACTCCATCAAAATATTATCTTCTTGTTCTAATTCTTTTTGCGTTAGTTTTTCATCAATAAGAAGTGATATTTTTTCAACTTCTTTCATTCTCAAAAAATTTTCTACGGTTCCTTTAACAAATAATATATCACCTACTTGAATGAGTTCTTCTCCAACTTTAGTTGAAATTAAATGGCCTTCTCTCTGAATATCTAAAACCATAACATCATAATTTTGATTAATATTACGTTCACGACAAGTTTTGCCAACTAAAGGAGATTCCTTAGATATCTTCATTTCCGTTAAATAGCCAGCCATATGGTAACTTTTTGTTAAACTAGATGTAATTGTTCGCGATGGAAGAATTAGCGGAGCTATCCAAATAACATAAGCTAAACCAATAGTTAAAGGAATCCATCCATATTGAGCAAACTCAAACATTCCTAAAGATAAACCCCCATTATCAACATATATAGCATTAACTAAAAGATTTGTTGATGTACCAACTAGAGTAAGTGTACCACCCATAATAGCAGCATAACTCAATGGAATTAATAGTTTAGAAGGACTGATCTTATATTGATGAGCTAATCTTATGGTTACAGGCATAAAGATTGCAACAATAGCTGTATTATTCATTAGAGCACTTGCAATAGCTATAGTTAAAAGATATACACCTAAACCTAAATTTTTTGATCGCGATACGAGTTTATTTATTCGAATAATTAAATATTCTAATATTCGTGTTTTTTGGAGTGCATAACTAAGAATAAATAAGAGTCCTATTGTAATGACTGCAGGATTTGCAAAACCTGAGACTGCTTCTTCTGGTGTTAAAAATTTACCAATTAATAAAATACTTAAAATAAGTAACGCAGTTACATCAAGAGGAAATTTTTCAGTGACAAAAAGAGAAAAAGCTAAGACAATAAGCATTAATACAAATAATATCTCAAAATTCATTATAATTATAAAATTAGGTTAAAATACAATCAGATTTAAACTTCATCAATTTGATCAGGATCAAGATGCTCTTTAGCATATTTTAAATAAATTTTATCCTTGACAAATATATCAAAAAGGTCAACATCAATATGTGCATCATTTTTCATAAAACCAAGTATGCGCATTGCTTGGCTTAAAGTCTTACCTTTTTTATAGGGTCGATCTTTAGCTGTAAGTGCTTCAAAAATATCTGCAATAGCCATAATTCTTGCTTGTACAGACATTTCATCTTTGGTTAATCCTTTAGGATAACCAGTACCATCTAATTTCTCATGATGCCCACCTGCAAATTCAGGTACATTTCTAAGATGTTTTGGATAAGGTAGTTCTTCTAACATATTTATTGTTACTACAATATGATCATTGATTACTTTTCTTTCTTCAGCTGTAAGTGTACCACGAGGAATAGTTAGATTATAGACTTCATCTTCAGATAAAAAATTTTCTATTTTGCCATTTGGTTTCCAACTATAATTAGAGATATTATGAACACGATCTTTCTTATCGCCCGACATAAACTCGCCACCAATATTTGATTCCTTAATAAATTCTAAATCACTTTTCAATTCTCGTGTTTTCTTTAAATACTTACTTTTAAGCATTTTTATTTTAATTATTTTTTCTTGTTTTGATAACGAATCATCTCGCTCTATTTTTAACTCTCTTTTAAGTAACTTAATCTGTTCATCTCTTTTGAGTGCAGCAAATCGAGTTTCAACTTCATTCACTCTATCATAAATAGTCTCAAGTTTTGTTGATTTATCTACTACAAACTCTGGCGTCGCAACTTTACCACAATCATGAAGCCAAGCTGCAATTTTTAATTCATACATTTCTTTATCTGTAAAAGAAATCTCTGCAAAAGGACCATCTAAAGTATCCTGAACTGCTTTTGCTAATAACATCGTTATTTCTGGAACACGAGCACAATGCCCCCCTGTATAAGGGGATTTAGCATCAATTGCTGAAGCTATTAGCTTAATGAATGACTCAAATAATGCTTCTAGATCTTTAATTAAATTTTTATTTGTTATTGCAACAGCTGCTTGGCTAGCAAGTGCCTCTACCATATCTTGAATATCAGAAGTAAAAGCAATAATTTTTTTTGAATTTTGATTTTGAGCATTTAATAACTGAAGAACACCAATAATTTCATCTTCATGATTTTTTAAAGGTACAGTTAAAAATGATTCAGAATGATAGCCTGTCTTTTCATCAAACATTTTAGTACCAGAGAAATCAAAGCCTTTGGCTTTATATGCATCTGGAATATTAACTGTTTCTCCTGTAAGACCTACATAAGCTGCAATCATAGACTTATTTGGTTCACCTTTTTCATCATAAAGTTTTACAGGATAAAAAGGTATGTCTTTCCCTGATGTTCCACCCATATGAAACTTAAGTGAATCTGTCATCATGATTTCAAAACGAAGACGATTATCATCTGTCATCATGTACAATGTTCCACCATCAGAATTAGCAATACGTTTGGCTTCTATTAAAATCATTTCCAAAAGTTTGGACATGTTTTTTTCTTTTGATAGTGCTAAACCAATGTTTGCTAAATTACCAACCTGTTTTTCAAGTGACTGAATGTAGTTTTTAACAACCGATGGAGCATCGGAAATGTATATTGCTAATTGATTAGATGAATATTTTATTTTTTTGGACATATATTTTTGGTCTAA
>CAJJBS010000074.1 GCA_905182385.1 Fidelibacterota bacterium TCS55 | reverse complement strand
CTTTTTATCTAGAATATCATCAACATATTCTATCTCTGTTGGTAAGATTGCGTTAATAATAACTCTACCAACAGTAGTATCCTTATGCCAAGCGCCGTTATGACGAACATTGATAATAGCATTTACATCTACTATTTTATTCTCATAGGCTAAGAGAACTTCAGCGAAAGAACCGAATGATTTACCTTGACCTTTTGAATCTTTACGCTGACGAGTTAGATAATACGTCCCTAGGACCATATCTTGAGATGGTAATGCTAAAGGTTTACCATTCGCTGGATGTAAAATATTGTGACTTGAAAGCATTAGCACTCTACATTCCATTTGCGCAGCCAGAGATAGAGGCACATGCACAGCCATTTGATCACCATCAAAATCAGCATTAAAAGCTGAGCAAACTAAAGGATGAATTCTGAGAGCTTTTCCATCAACTAAAACAGGTTGAAAAGCTTGAACACCTAAACGGTGTAACGTTGGAGCTCTATTTAACATAACCGGATGATCTTTAACAACATACTCTAAAACCTTATATACAATAGGGTCTTTATCTTCAATCATAAGTTTGGCACTTCGTGGGGTTTGGCTATATCCCCGAGCCATTAATTCATGTATCATATGAGGCTTGAATAACTCAAGCGCCATATCTTTTGGTAAACCACACTCATGGAGTTTCAATTCTGGACCAACAACAATCACTGAACGCCCAGAATAATCAACTCGCTTACCTAATAAATTTTGACGAAAGCGACCAGTCTTACCACGAATCATATCAGATATAGATTTTAATGGCCTTCTTGTACCACTGCGAATTGCAGTTTTTCTACGACTATTATCAAACAATGCATCTACTGATTCTTGAAGCATTCTTTTTTCATTACGCAAAATTACATCAGGCGCTTTAATCTCCATTAGTTGTTTTAATCGATTATTTCTAATAATAATACGTCGATATAGATCATTTAAGTCTGAAGCTGCAAAGCGACCTCCATCCAATGGAACAAGTGGTCTTAATTCCGGTGGAATTACAGGTAAAATAGAAACGACCATCCATTCTGGCTTATTAATTCTTTTAACAGTTGACAAATCTACAAGAAAAGACTTAACAACCTTAAGACGCTTCAATGCTTCTTCACGTTTTTGTTTAGATTTAGAATTTTTAAGAATATCCTCTAACTCACGACGAAGCTCAACTAGATTCATTCGAGCAAGCATTTCTTTTAACGCTTCACCACCCATAGCTGCATAAAAATAATCTTCATTGTCACGCTCTTCTTCACTTACGGCATCAAACCCATGAAGTCTTTCTAACTCTATATATTCAAACTCATCGATCATTTCAAACTGCTCTTTACCACTTTTCCCTGGTTCAATAATAAGAAAAGATTCATAATATACAACTTGTTCTAAATTCTTTGTGCTGATTCCAGCTAAGTAACTTAATTTTGAAGGTATTGATCTTAAATACCAAATGTGTACAACAGGAACCGCAAGGGTTATATGCCCCATTCTTTCCCTACGAACTTTTTTACGGGTAACTTCTACACCGCATCTATCACAGATAATACCTCTATACCTTATGCCCTTGTACTTACCACAATGACATTCGTAATCTTTAACCGGTCCAAAAATTTTCTCACAAAAAAGTCCATCTTTTTCCGGTTTATAAGAACGATAGTTTATTGTTTCAGGCTTTAAAATTTCACCATAGGACCTCTGAAGAGTACCTTCTGGAGATGCTAAGCCAATAGTTATAGATGAAAAACCTTTTGTAGTATCAATTTTATTTGTCTGTATGAAGGTCAAAGTATTTCTCCCTAATCTAATTCGATGTTTAAGCCAAGTCCCTGCAATTCTTTAATGAGAACATTAAAAGATTCAGGAACTCCAAACTGAGGTAAATCCTCACCCTTAACAATTGCATTGTATACTTTAGAGCGACCGTCAACGTCATCAGATTTCACAGTAAGTATTTCTTGCAAAGTATGCGCAGCTCCATAAGCTTCTAAAGCCCAACATTCCATTTCACCAAAGCGCTGACCACCAAACTGAGCTTTCCCTCCAAGGGGCTGCTGAGTCACAAGTGAATAAGGCCCTGTTGAACGAGCATGCATTTTGTCATCAACCATATGACTTAATTTCATCATATATATAATTCCAACCGTTACTGGATTTTCTATTTTTTCACCAGTTCTACCATCTAAAAGTGTTGTTTTGCCAGTTAATGGCAGTCCAGCTCTCTTTAATTCATTTTCAACTTCATCTGGCGTAGCACCATTAAAAACAGGAGTTGCATATTTTACGCCAAGAATATCGCCAGCCCATCCAAGCATTGTTTCGTAAAGCTGCCCTAGGTTCATTCGAGATGGAACTCCTAATGGATTTAGTACAACATCAACAGGCCTACCATCTTCCATGAATGGCATATCTTCTTCAGGAACGACCGTGGCAACTATACCTTTATTACCATGTCTACCTGCCATTTTATCTCCAACTTGAATCTTTCTTTTATTGGCAATATCAACTTTTGCAAGCTTTAGAATACCCGGCTGGAGTTCATCTCCAATTCGAAGCTTAAAAACTTCTCTGTCAAGAGTTTCTTCAATTACACGCCATTCTTTCCAAAAAGAACGCCAAACTGCTTTAATCTTACGCCATGTTTGCTTGTCTTCAACCCAAGATGAGTCTTGAGAAAAACGTTCTAAGTTGTAACTATCTACCCTTTTACCTGTAAGCTTAGTACCTTTTTTAATTAGTGTTCTGCCAGAAGAAATATCTCTGATCCCATCAGATGTTTGATTCTTAAGCAAAACAACCAACTTTTCATCCCTTGAATCCTTAAGATCTTTTTTGCGAATAGCACTTGCTTTCTGCAATCCAAGAATATTTTGTCTTTCTTCAGATCGTGCAGACTTACTTCGCTTTTCAAATAATTTAGTATTTATTACAACACCATTTACACCAGGAGAAGCACGTTTAGAAGCATCTTTTACTTCACCTGCCTTTTCACCAAAGATTGCACGCAAAAGCTTCTCTTCTGGGGTAGGGTCCGTTTCACCTTTTGGCGTGACTTTACCAATGAGTATATCACCGTCACGGACTTTTGCGCCAACTCTAATTATACCACGATCATCTAACTCCTTAGTAGCGTCTTCGCCTACATTTGGTATTTCGGGAGTCAACTCTTCTTCACCTCTTTTAGTGTCTCGAACTTCAAGTTCAATCTCATTTACATGAACACTGGTAAAAAGATCATCTTTAACAAGGCGCTCACTAATTACAATGGCATCTTCAAAATTATATCCCCTCCAAGGCATGAACGCTACGGTTACATTCTTACCTAGTGCTAATTCGCCATTTTGAGTAGATGTACCATCAGCGATAGGCTGACCTATCTCTACCCTATCTCCTTCGGAAACAATTGGTCGTTGATTTTGAGCTGTATTTTGATTAGTTCTTTTAAATTTTCTAAGCTTTACAGCGACAAGGTTTTCACCTTCAATTAATGTTAAATCCTCAGGAACATCATATGTTCGAATAATAATTTTATCAGCATCAACATAATGAATTCGGCCACTAACAGGAGCTACAACTGCAGATCTAGAGTCAACAGCCACTTTAGTTTCTAAACCGGTGCCAACGACCGGTGAATCAGGATTCATCAAGGGGACGCTTTGACGTTGCATATTTGACCCCATCAGCGCACGATTAGCATCATCATGTTCTAAAAAAGGGATTAGAGCCGCAGCTACAGATAAAATCTGATTAGGAGCCACATCCATAAACTGCACTTGATCTGGAGATACAATAGGAAAGTCACCCTTAATTCTCGCTCTAACATTATCACTTATTAATCTATCATTTTCTCCCAGTTCTTCATCAGACTGAGCAATCATGACTCTATCTTCATCATCTGCAGATAAATAGCTTATAGAGTGAGTAGCGAATGCATTCCCATCTTTAACATTTACTTTTCTGTAAGGCGACTCAATAAATCCATGTCGATTTACTTTAGCAAGTAACGCCAAAGATGAAATCAAACCAATATTTGGCCCTTCTGGTGTTTCAATTGGACATAAACGACCATAATGAGTATAATGCACATCTCTAACTTCAAAGCCAGCTCTTTCTCTTGTCAAGCCACCTGGGCCTAGAGCAGATATGCGCCGTTTGTGCGTTACTTCAGCTAACGGATTAGTTTGATCGCCAAATTGCGACATTTGACTTGTACCAAAAAAAGTATTTATAACCGTTGTAACAACACGCGAATTAATTAAATCCTGAGGTGTAATTGATTCTTGCTCACGAAGATTCATTCTTTCATAGATAGTTCTAAGCATTCGACTTAAAGCTACTGAAAATTGATTCGTAAGCTGTTCTCCAATAGATTTTACACGACGATTACCTAAATGGTCAATATCATCTGAACCTCTTTCACCTTTACGCATATCGACTAGAAAATTTACAACTTGAATTATATCATCCATCGTAAGAACAGTGTCTTCAACAGGAATTTTTAAGCCAAATTGCTGATTTAAACGATAACGACCAACCTCACCCAAATCGTACTTCTTTGGGTTAAAAAAGATTCGCTCAATAAATTTCTGAGCAGTTTCTAAATTTGGCGGTTCACCAGACCTAAGTAATTGATATACAATACTTAATGCTTCTTCTGTATTTTTACTTGGGTCTTTAATCATTGTGTTAAGTAACATCATTGAGTGAAAATCTTTATTTTGATTTACAATTTCAATAGATTTAATTTTTGCCTTTTTCAACGAGTCTATGTGATCTTGAGTTAATTCTGAACCACCCTCCATAAAGATTTCACCAGTTTCTTGATTTATTATATCTTCAATAACCGTTGAACCAATTGATCTTGAAATATTTTTACTATTAAGCTTTACTTCTTCAATACAATTAAAAGCACGAAAAATATCTGCATTCGTTGAATAGCCAAGAGCGCGTAAAAGCATTGTTACTGGGAATTTACGCCTACGATCTATAATTGAAAAAATACAATCATTTATATCAGTAGTGAAATCAACCCAAGAACCACGGAATGGAATAATGCGCGCTTGAAATAACTTTGTACCATTCGGGTGGATAGACTGATCAAAGAAAACACCAGGAGAACGTTGAAGCTGAGATACAATTACACGCTCAGCTCCATTAATAACAAATGTACCTTTGTTAGTCATATTGGGAATATTTCCGAAGTAGACTTCTTGCTCAATCGACTGATCGTACTTACTTCTATCATCCTCATTAGTGATATGCAATACCAATCGACATTTTAATGGTACAGAATAAGTTAATCCCCTATCCATACATTCTTCAGGCGTATATTTAGCTAAACCTAAAAAATAGCTCTTAAATTCTAGTATATAGTTTTTATGCGAATCTTCGATTGGAAATACATTTCGAAAAACTTCTTCAAGTCCAATATTCAACCTTTCATCTTCAGGTATAGTTTCTTGAATAAAAGATTGAAACGCATCTACTTGAACAGACAAAAGATCTGGAAATTCAATTTCAGACTTAGTTTTTTCAAAAGTTTCGCGCTTAGCGTAGGGATTGTTTATGGCAGCCAATTAAGTCTCCATTCTAAAAGTTATGATAGGCAAATTATTTAATACTAATATGGTGGTAAAGGTGTCGATTTATTTTAATTCGACTGAGCCACCAGCTTCTTCTAGCTGGCTTTTTAGCTCTTCGGCTTCTGCTTTCGCAACACCTTCTTTAATTGCCTTTGGGGCACCATCCACTAATTCCTTGGCTTCTTTTAAACCAAGACTGGTTATAGTCCTTACGACTTTAATCACACTTATCTTGGATGAACCTGCTGATGTTAAAACTACATCAAACTCATCTTTTTCTTCGTTTGCTGCACCTTCGCCATCTGCTGGTCCCGCAACAACGGCAGCAACTGGTGCCGCAGCGGTAACGCCAAATTTTTCTTCAATTTCCCCGATTAAATCGGAAATTTCCATCATGTTTGCATTCTCTAGATAATTTAGTACATCAGCTCTACTTGTATCAGCCATTGTCATAGCTCCTTTTTAGTCTTAATTAGATTTTTGATCTTTTAAATTGCTTAACACATTTCCCAAATCAGTCATTGACGATTTTAGCGTTAATGCTAATTGAGTCATTGGAGAACTCAAACTACTTGCAAGCATAGCAAGCAATTGATCCTTCGTTGGCAAATCTGCAATTCTTTTAAATTCTTTTCCATCTAACACCTCTCCCTCAAAAATAATGCCTTTAATCTCTGGGAGTTCATGTTCTTTTTTAAATGCTTTTAATACGCGGGCTGGGCCGGTAGGGTCCTCATAGGATATAGCAATAGCAGTTGAACCACTAAGATAGGGATCCAACCCTTTTAATTTATTATTATCAGCTGCTAATTTTATTAAAGTGTTTTTAGCAACTTTAAATTCAACATCAACTTTACTAAACTCACGACGAAGTTTGGTTATATCTTCAACATTAAGCCCATGATATTCAGTGAAATAAACAGCTTTTGCTTTTGAAAGCTTATCGGTTAGCTGCTCCACTTGATTAATATTTTTTGTATTTGGCATATTTACAACCTGATAGTCCCTTGATCAACTTTGATTCCAGGCCCCATAGTTGAAGAAATACTTATCTTATTAAGATAAGTTCCTTTCAAAGATGATGGCTTAGCTTTCATTATCGTTTCATATATTGTTCTAATATTTTCAACCAATGCTATTTCTTCAAAAGAACTTTTACCGCATTGAATGTGCACTATTCCAGTTTTTTCTACACGGATTTCAACTTTTCCAGCTTTCAACTCTTTGACTGCAGAAGCAACATCCATTGTCACTGTTCCACTTTTAGGATTAGGCATAAGACCTTTTGGGCCTAATACTTTTCCAAGTTTACCTAACTCAGGCATCATATCTGGTGTTGCGACAATTTTATCTACATCATCCCAACCATTTTTTAATTTTTCTAAAAACTCTTGGCCAACGTAATCAGCTCCAGCTTCCTTTGCTTCTTTTTCTTTTGGTCCTTGAGTAACAACGAGCACTTTAATGTCTTTACCAGTACCGTGCGGCAATGAAGTAGTAAGGCGTATATTTTGATCCGCATGTCTAGGGTCCACACCCAAGTTAATTGCTAAATCAATAGATTCATCAAATTTAACAAATTTTAAATCTTTAACCATCCCCACAGCATCTTGGAGTGAATACTCTTTCAACGGGTCTACTTTTTTATTTATTTCTTTTTTATTTTTTGTAATACTCATTTATCCCTTAACCTCCAAACCCATACTACGAGCTGTACCACGAATCATCTCCATAGCCATCTCAAT
The DNA here is from genome assembly GCA_905182385.1 of Fidelibacterota bacterium TCS55. GTDB lineage: Bacteria > Fidelibacterota > Marinisomatia > Marinisomatales > TCS55 > TCS55. The sequence goes on along the minus strand of CAJJBS010000074.1, from coordinate 913 downwards.
AGAGTTCGCATTTAAATCTTTCATTTTAATTTCAGCTATTTCACGCAAATCAGATTCTGAAACTTTTCCTACTTTTTCCTTGTTTGGCTCTCCAGAGCCTTTAGGGATACCTGCTTTCTTTTTTAATAGCACTGCGGCTGGTGGTGTTTTCGTAATAAAAGTAAAACTTCTGTCAGCATAAACAGTAATCACAACCGGTATTATCATACCACTCTGATCTTGCGTAGCGGCATTAAATGCCTTACAAAACTCCATAATATTCACACCATGCTGACCCAACGCTGGACCAACCGGAGGCGCTGGATTAGCTTGCCCAGCTGAAATTTGCAGTTTTATATAACTTGAAACCTTTTTTGCCATTTATATTCCTATTTTTCTAATTCAACTTGTAAAAAATCTAGCTCAATTGGCGTAGATCTTCCAAAAATACTTACAGAAACCTTTACTTTTTGCTTTTCGTCATTAACTTCTGTTACAAATCCTGTAAAATCAGCAAATGGGCCATCTGTAACTTTCACTGAATCTTCAATTTTGTAAGGCGCCACAACAATCTCACGACCTTCACGACCTTCAACTTCGCCAAGAATTCTTGTTACCTCTGATTCCTTAAGAGCTTGAGGCTCATTATTTGGACCCACAAAGCTCATAACTCCATTTGCATTTTCAACTAAAAAACGAGCCTCTTTAGACTCACTCATTTGTATTAAAATATAACCTGGAAAGAAAACTTTATTCTTTATTTTCTTTTTTCCTTCTTTCATTTCAACTATATTTTCAGAAGGAACTAAAATATCACCTACTTCAATTGTTAACTCTTGATAGTCAAGCTCAAAAAGCAAGCTTTCTTTTATCTTCTTCTCCTTACCAGAAATAACTCTAAGTGTATACCAATTCATATTAAAACAGTACCTGT
>CAJJBS010000073.1 GCA_905182385.1 Fidelibacterota bacterium TCS55 | reverse complement strand
TAATTAACTAAATCTGGAGATTGAAAAATATTTTTCCATGTATTCAAAGATGTCGATTCTTGTCCAAAGACAGAACCAATTACAAATAATATGACCCATAGGCGTTTCATAAAGGAACTTACACAAGATTACTCACCAATATGGGTGTCTCTTTTATAAACAAAAAAGCCCCACGCTTAGGTGAGGCTCTTTTTAAGTAATAGTTAGAGAAGATACTACTTCAGTAAGACCATCTTCCTTGTTTTAACAAAGTCTCTTGTTTGCAATTGGTATAGATAAATTCCTGCACTAACAGGATCACCATAATCATTGGTAGCATTCCATTTTAAAGAATGAGAGCCGGCTTGTCTATTTTGCAAATTAAAAGTTTTTACTTTCTGACCCAGCATATTAAATATAGTTAAAGTTGCATTGCTGACATTTGGCAAGTCAAAACGTAGAGTTGTTGATGGGTTAAATGGATTTGGATAGTTCTCATCCAAAGAAAATTTAATGGCTACTCCTTCATTTTCTACAGAAACATAACCTTCACCATAATATGTCTCTATTATCAAATCTATTTGAGCTTGAATATCAGACCCATAATTATCAGCATCAAAATTATTAATGGCATAATCATAACGAACTTGTTGTACACCACCAACTGATAAGTAATTAGCATCATACCATTGTTGAAATTCAGATGTATTACTTGGAATCAATTTTTTATAGTCTATAAGATGATTGTATACTTTAACACTTAATGGTAAATCTTTTAATTCATCAACTAAATCTGATGATGCTTGACGTCCCCAAAAATGAAATAAAGGAGCCATATTCTCACCAATAGAATTAGATGCAGCTCGAATTAGTTCATCAGTAGATATTCCATTCCCATTTTCTGACTCCATAAAACCCCAGTTTTTATCTGTTTTTACTTTCCACTCATCCACAAAAACTTTATGTGTATTGTGAACTGCTTCCCAGCCAAATAAATCAGCTATTTCAACATACATAGCATGACCTCGATGTTGGTACCTTACTTCATGACATACTCCTGGATCCATTGTAGGATCGCAATCAATTTCTTTATTATTTCTAAAATTATCTGTTATTGCCCAATCTATTGTAGTTTGATCCATAGTTAAATTTTGGAAGGCTGAAACCTTAAAAGCTGTATCTAATGGGAGATCATAATAGTGATTCCATATATATACTGCAGGTAGATGTACTATTGATTCTACAGCATTCCCTAAAGTCGGATGCCATTCTAGATGTCCCATTTCATGAAATATAGTTCTTATTCCTCCTATTTTATAGGGCTCATTTTTTAATAATGCAATTGCCATCATATTATAATCATTATCACCATAAACTGCAGGATACCCTGTTCCAAAGCCATTGTCTGGTATTCTAGTATCTGAAATAATATATTCTGCTCTTGATCTTTCAAGAGGTCTACCACTGACATAGTTAAATCCATCTGCAACTTCTTCCCATTTTTCCATCATAAATGTTGGGTCAGGTAAATCTATAGCTCCAGTACCGATTCCATTTACAAAAACACTTGGAAGTGTAGTCATAAATTTATCTGATTCAATATCTACCCAAGAAATATTTTGTTCAGCTAATTCAGCTTGCCAAACTAAGGGATCAGTCTCTTTTCCTACTCTTGAAGAAAAATAGGGAGATTTTACTGCATCATCAATTTTAATTTCAAAATATCCTAAATTAGATCCCTCTGGAACTAAAATGTATATTCCTCCTCCAAAAGGATTTAAAATTTTTGTTTTTTCTGAAGTCAAAGAAAACTTATTAGAAATTCTAAGAAACCTATTTGTACTACTCAGATTAGAATGATCTCTTTCATGGGCACCAATCATAACACTCATTCCCTTATCTAGTTGTTGATTAGGTATTGTTATAGTTATTAATTCACCGGGAGGTGCGTAGTACCCAGTCGGTCTTTTGGCATCCCACGTGTCAGTTGCATGTCTTGCCCCATGTGTCACATTATAGGTGCCATTAATTTCGACAGCGGCATTATTATTTCTTAATGCTGATTCTTTAACTTTCCCTGGAAATACTTCAGAAAATTCAAATTTAATTCCTTCCATCAATTCAGGATTTTCTTTGTATTCTTCATCAAAAATACTTTGTTGTAAAAAAATTAGTGTCTGCGCCTCTATTGGCAGTCCAGAAAATACAGCTTGCTTTCCATCTTTAAATAATGGATCATATTTATCTTCGTATGTATTTAAAAATTCAATGATGTCTGATTTTGCATCTGTAAAATTTTCACTATAGTTCAATTGAATATCAGTTAAGTATTTTTTCAATTGACTTTGAATCAATGGAGAAGTGCCATCTACATGCTTTGTCATCGCATTCAAAGCTATAGTTAATTCAGATAGAACTGACTTACTCTTTGGTGAAAATATTTTTAGATTATCAATTAAGATCGTTGAAGTGTAACCACTCCATGGTATATCATCTTCCCCACCACTTATTCCTTGTCTATTTAACCATCCTAGCCTAATGTAATTATCTAACATAGTTTGTTTTATTTTATCCCAATCAAAATAATCATCAAAATATCCTGATGAGGATGTAGTATTAAGGATTGAAGTCCATTGTTTCTTCTCAAAATCAAGAATTAATCTAAAATTCACAAAATCACCAACTTTAAAAGTTCCAATATTACTTTGACTTGCTCCTCGATGATTCGCTACTCCCTCATTATATCCTCCATCAGAATAGTTTAATGTTACTTTATAATTATTATCATCAATTTTAAGAGTAAAAATATTTATACCAGGTGCATTATCATTCCAACCTGTAGATAAATCAAGTAATTCTTTTCTTCCTTGTCTATCTCCAAGACTAGTTAACTTAAAATCAAAAATAAACTCTATACTTTTATTAAAGTCTAGTTTACTATTCAATGATTTAGGTAAATAAATTCCCTGAATGGGATTTAAAAGAATACCTAACCCATTGTTTGCAGACATATAAGTGGGCGTGATGTTATCACTACCATTTTCTGTATAAATAGCATTCAATCCTGAAATATCGTCAATTAAGTTATTTTCAAAATCATATGAAACTAATTGTCCATAAGAAGTTGAATACATTATAAAAATAAAAATAGCTAATTTCATCAAAATTGACTCCTTATGGTTTTAAATTCAGCTGAAATTTACAAAAAATAATCTAACTATGCGTGAGTGCCTTTTATAAACAAAAAACCCCATTGAAGTGGGGTTCATACTGGATGGAATTGGGAATTTTAGGGTTGAGTGGAGAGAGGTTTAGTTATTATCTATTCTAAATTTAAGATATAACGTATACGTACCATATAGAAACCAAACTACTACTACTCCCCACCAT
>CAJJBS010000072.1 GCA_905182385.1 Fidelibacterota bacterium TCS55 | reverse complement strand
GGTGAGAATGATGAATTATAACTTTCTGTTATATTAGTTACAACTCCAGGATCTCTATTCTTTAGAGCATTAGACATATATCCTCGATAGTCATTTAAATTACTTTGAATTCCCCGACTAAACTTTGTATTTATTGTTTCTGTCATTTTATAATCCAAAGCATAACTTTGATTTAAACCAAAGTTATAGTCATCAGGAGATCTTTGTCCACGTCGAGGTGTTTTTTGAGTAAGTCTTTCACTAAAATTCATAGAAGCATTTACAGTTGCTGGACTATAATATAGATGAGTTTTACTCATCTTCTCACCAATAACTGGAACATTAGATATCCACTTAAAAGGCATAAAATAATTATTTCTACCAAAAGGAAGTGCATAACTAACTTGACCTTGATAAGTTTGATTAAGGACTTCTTTCTGAATTTCATTTGACATTGAACGACGGTTAACTGAAAACCGAGTATTCATTTTATCAATTGTATATTTTAATAATTTATTATCTGATTTAGATGATTTTGAAGCTGCGACTGTAAAGGTTATTGCATTTGCAGTAACTAAAATTGAATCAGGTGCATTTGATTTGTCTACTAAAATATCTTGACCCGGAAAATATTTTGGTCGACTAAGAGAATTAGAAAAAGTTGTAGAAACTGGGATTCTCAGTCCCCAATGCGATGGTAGAATTTTATCAATATTAATACCTGAATTAATATTGATAGTCTCATTCGATTGATTAGAACCCAAACGACGTTGAAGCATATGAAAATCTGCATCTTGTCTACGATATGCAATTGAAGTATTTAATATGTCAGCTAGATTAAACTTAGTTTGGACTCGCATTGAAATTCCCTTGTCCTTATTTATACCACTAAGACGTAATTCATCTAACCATACTTCTCCAGAAATGGGTGTCTCTGATAAGTTCTTAACTCCGACAATAAAGAATTGAATCCTATTTAAAGCAGGTTGACCTTTTATACGAATTACTTTTTTTGTTTCTATACCCATATCATCTGTAAAACGATATTCTTTATAATTAGTTGAATCTTTAAAGATATCTGTTTCTTTATACTTTTTAACTGAAGAAGAATCTCTGAGCTTCAGACTTGTTAGCCACTCTAGATCAATTTCAATAGCATTTCTTCCAAGGCCTTCATCCCAATCATCATATACGGGTTGAGTTAATTCATAATAATTATCGCCAAAGCCAAATCGAAGAAACATATCCACATTTGTATTTTCAGGTGTAATCCAAGGACTAGAACCATAAACATACATCTTCATTTTTTCGTAAGAAAGATAACTTTGAGCTTTTTCTCCACTTAGAGCAACTAGAGACTTCATCGCCGCACCACTTGCACGACCAGGCAATTCAGAAAACTTCATAACCAGTGATTGTTCTTTAGAGCGAATTTGATTGATTCTATCATATTCTCCTTGTACACCTTCAGGAGGCCTATAACTTGCATTGTCATCTGTATTTATAACTGAAACTGCAAAAATTGAATCTGCCTCTTCTTTTATAAATTTACTAGTTGAGTCAAGAGCAATTCCTAATTCTTGCCATTCATTTCCAACAAGTTCAATCTTGGCAACTTCAACATATGTTTTTTGACTAACATTGCTTAGACCAATTCGTAAATGATTAATATTGTTCCATTCTCTATCTTGGCCCAGATTACTAACATCGAAGTCTGAAAGTGGTATTCGAAATAATCGCCAACCCGTTGGCACTCCATTTAGCTGAGTTTCTCCTTCCAGATAAGTTGTATCTTTTAGAGAAAATGATTTAGTAAAATAATTATTAGTCCTATCTAGAAACCCTGTTCTATCTAAATCTTCAGTATCTGGGTATCGACCTGCATCAAGTGCATTATTTTCTGTACCATTAATTTTTGAATAATCATAACTCCCTTCAGAATATTCCCAGTTATCACCATTAGGATCATCTGGATTTACATCATTAGAAATATTTATCAAGACCATTTCATTTAAATCGTTAAAATCAGAATAGGATGGCCCATTTAAATCTAGACAGTCCCCCCAACCATTTTCGTAATTATCGGAGCATCCATCTAAACCAATATCTTCAGCATCATCAAGTATACCATCGCCTATAAGACCTCCAACTGGTACATCTTCAGTATTTAGTAAACCATTACCATCTCTGTCTTCACTAATTTGACCTAAGTCAACTGTTATAGTGCCATTTTCGCCATTAAGCCAAATCTCAAAAAACTTAGTTTCAGTTTGGTCATAATCTCCTGAATAAAAAGGAGTAATTATTCCGCCCCAAACTGAGTCATCAGGCACACTTTCTTGATGATCTCGCTTATCAAACTCAAGCACCATAATGTCAGTGGTTTCATTTTGTGCTTGGATAGAAGTAGATAGATTTGGCCAAATATCTTTCGTACGAATCTGAACAAAAGGATTAAACCACTTTAGCTTTCCTCTTTTTCTTTGACTTAAAGCTTCACCAGACTTTAAATCAACTGGGGCTGAAGATTCTCTCCAAAAACGACGTAAAATAGGTATTGATGTAGTTCGTTTTGACCCTTCAAAATCATCAATATAAGCAACACCATTTAAATCTCCTGTTGACTTATTATTAATTGAATTAGGATTAGGTAATATTTGGGCAAATTCACCTTCAAATGAAATATTAGAGGGCTTATCTGTTTCAATTACTGGCATCTTATCTAAAGTTCTAGTAATTATAGGCAAATCTTTCTCATACCTACCATTTAATCCCCAAATAAAATTTCTCATTGGTTCATAACCAACTTCAACTTTTTCATTTACAACAGACTGATTATAATAAAGTGCCGTACCACCAATAAATGAATTTTTTCCAAAATCCATTTGTGAACGAACACCAAGTATTGTCTTTTTATCAAATGTAACTAATTGATGTTTATCATATATCACTTTGATTTCAGCATTTGGATCTACATCATCAGCTAAAACAATAGTTCCGCTAAAATAATCAACTTGATAATCAATACTTCTTTTCAAAGGAACGCCACCTTTATATACTTGTTCACTTCCTTCAACAATCATAAATCCAAGATTAATTGTTGCACTTTGATTAGAATAATCAACTTCAATAGTAAATCGACTATCATTTGTTATCTGAGTTCGCTGAGTTGAAAAATACATTTTACCTTCACCTAAAGAACCTTTTAAACCAGAGGATTTATTCCCATCAATAAGTGAATCAGCAGCAAAAGGATGATAATTTGGGAAAAATAACTCTCCATCAGCCATACTTAAAATATTAGGATTAGATAAGTCAACTTTTTGATCAGAAGACCTTACTCCACTTTCATTCAAGCTATCTAACCCAAATTGTGTTATGTAAGGGTTACCTTGAGGATCTAAATGACTAGGTACTGGTAGTCGATCATTCACAATTCTAAGTTCAAACCCATCTCTATTAATATTTGCTGTTCCAAGATAATATACATTTTTAAACATAAGTGGCCAAACGGGATGAGAAGGGTTCAAGTTTTTTGGTTTTAACATTTTCATTTTTAGATAATTGTTAGATATTGATATTCCTTCACCAACAACTAGAAGAGTATCTCCAGTATTTCTATCGGCAATTACAAAAGTACAACCTAAGACCTCATCACTTGCTTTTTGCCTAAGTCTAATAAATCCAAGGTCTTCACTTAAAATATAATCTTGCCCTTGCTCTAATCTTTTATAATTACCTGCTTGATCATTACTTTCTGATGGAACTAAAAGGTCTGCATAGGCGGTTCCTGGATTAGTTTCTGAGTTTGTCGTTTGATCTAATTGATATAATTCAAAATTTCTAACTACTACATTACCTATTTGATGTAATCCATCTCTCAATGGATAAAAAGACGGAACAAGAACCGTTTTACCTTCCAGTGAGGTATCTACACCATCTCTAAACCATTCATGTATATAAAAATATTTATTTTTTACATAATTATAATCTTTTATCTGAAAAGTTTGCGCTTCGCTTTTACCTTTATATTCTTGAGACTTCTTCTCTGTATTAACAACGGATGCAATCGCTGTAATATTCATTGGACCCAACTTTGACATTGTTTTTATTCCAAATAAACCTTGGTGACTAGCTGATCCCATCAAAGATTGAGAGCCAGGTAGATTTAAAGAAACATTTCCCGCATCTACAGTTTGTATAATATCGTCCTCTTCCCCTTTGTAGTTAATTCGAATATTATTTTCCCAATTAAAATCACGTTCTGAATCATGATCTATATTTACAGAAACACGTTCTCCAATCTTACCTTCAACACTAATTCTTTGTGTTTGATCAAATTCTAAATGCGTATTTTGAGTTTCGTTTAATTTTGAACGAATAAGTTCTTGATCCTGAAAGACTAAATTACCTTTTACAGTTACATTTCCACGAGCAGTTAAAGAAACTCTTCCTAGCTTACCCACATCAAGACCAATCACTTCAAGACCTCGACCACGATTATCTTGTAAAATTTGAGATTGATTGCCTGATGTTCTAACGCTATCTTTAATAGCTTTCATCATGGCAACTTGACGTTTAATCTGAATATTTTGATTAAAATACCAATCAAGTGGCGCAACAAAAGGCATATTATAAGATTTACCAAAATATTCTCCAGAAAATGAAATAACAGACCAATCATTAGCAATAATAACTTTAGGAATAACTGTAAATGGTAACCGGATTAGATTTCGAGATTTATATTCACTAGAGTCATATGGTATAATTAATGAATATGTACTTTGTTTATGAGGGTTATAAAGATAAGGTGAATCTGGATGCCAATCATTAGGGAGATTTTGGATATACTTATCCTGCTGGCCGTATAAAGAAAAAAATACGGTCACACATAAGAAAGTTATGACACTATGGATCCATTTATTCAAAGGATCCTCCTCTATTATTAAGTAAACAAAGTCCTAATGGGCAATGTGATACCGCTAAAGCGGTCAGATTAATCCGTTAACGTTGAGGCAATAGTCATCTCCTTATGTTTAACCATTTTTATTTATTAACTTTTTTTCTAAAATATTACAGAAGTTACGTAAAGCTTTCCCACGATGTGAAATACTATTCTTTTCATCTTTTTTCATGGCTGCGAACGTTTTTTCTAAAGGTGGGTAATAAAAAATAGAATCATAGCCAAATCCTTTTTCACCATCTTGATGATCTAAAATAGTTCCTTTAACAACACCTTCAGTCCATATTTTTTCACTATTTGTTACAAAAGCAATTACAGTTCTAAAATATGCAATTCTATCATTTGTGGAAAAACTTTTCATTTCATTTAGCATCTTTTTACAATTATCCTGGTAAGTAGCCTCTTCACCTGCATATCTCGCAGAATAGACTCCAGGAGCTCCTGATAATGCATCTACCTCTAATCCAGTATCATCTGCAAGCGAAGGTAATCCCGTTAATTCAAAAACTGTTTCAGCTTTAATAAATGCATTCTTTTTTAGAGTATTACCCGTCTCTGGGATTTCACCAATATTTGGGAAAGAATCCAATGTAAGTATTTCTACTGGCAATTTGACTAAAATGTCAGAGATTTCTTCCATTTTTCCACGATTATGTGTTGCAAGAACGATTTTCAATATTAGCTCAAAAAAGAACCTCTAAAATACCCGTTTTTCTATTTAGAGCCAATGGATATTAATTTGTATTAATTATTAACAAATAATGATCTAGGAACAAGAACCCTTAACCCAAGAAGTAATACCTGCATTTTTTGCTATACACGGATTCCCATATGTTTTTTTATCACAACCACATACGGGATCATATATTTTAGTACACGGATTATTTGAAATTTTATCTTGATCAAAACAAGTGTCTGTTTTTTTATCTTCACAGCTTAATAAAGAAAAAATTAATAATATAAATATGGCTTTTTTCATTAATGATTCTAGTTATTAACGATATCATGCCAATGGCCATGTTCCTTAGACCAAATTTTTCCTTCAGGAATAGGCCCTTCTGGCTGAGGAACATTTAAATTATTTTGCATATTTGAATTAACTGAGGGTGTAGTTGTTTGGTTTGTGTTTATGTCATGATAATGCCCATGTTCTTCTGACCAAACTTTTCCTGGAGGAGCGGTACTCATAGTTTTTCTATCTTGAAAAAAAAGATCATTTATAAACCATCCTAAAATGACAAATAGAATAAAAAATATGCTATATTTTTGCCATTGTCCTATAACCTTCTTATTCCCATGACAATCCTTATATTTTTTATCACTTCCACAGTGACATAGATCATTACGTTTAACTTTCATAAATTATAACCCTTTAAGTTTTTGATGGAGTTGTGACAATTTAACATATTTTCTTGCCCATTTAAGATTTTGATCAAAAGTATCTTCAGTAAGCATTCTAACAATTTTGCCAGGAATACCAACAACCAATGTAAGTTCTGGAACTTTCATGTTTTCTTTAACTAAAGCTCCAGCGCCAATAACGGCTCCTCTACCAATAACGGCCCCATTCATGATAATAGCACCCATACCTATCAAAGCGCCATCTTCAATTGTACAACCATGTATAATGGCATTATGACCAACTGTTACATCATTGCCAATAATAACACCTTGATCATTCTCAAGATGAATCACACTATTATCTTGAATATTTGATCTTTTGCCAATAACTATTTTATTTATGTCCGCTCTACAAACAGTATTATACCAAATTGAGCTATCTTCATTTAAAGTTACATCGCCTATAACTTTAGCTCCATCAGCAACAAAAGCCTTTTGATCAATCTTAGGTACTTTAATCATTACATTCTCTCTTAAATCAGATTTTTCCATATTCAAATTCTAAGCCTCTTATATCGATATCGCAAAAAGAAAGTCTGGGAAAGACCAGAAATAACAAAAACATTAATTGTCCAATAAATTCCTGGACCACTCGCAAAATGTGTACCCAAGTATAAGCCAAGTAAAGCAAGGCTCACATAAATCATTACAGCCTCACTAATACCTCGAGTTTCATGAGAATGGACCAGTAGACCTCCATACCATGATTGGTAAACTTGATACCCTGGCATTAAAATAGCAAACATTATAGTTAATGAAGATAGTTCAACTAAATTTGAAGAAAGACCTGAGATATTACTAAACCAAAATCCACCTAAAGGTGTAAATGCAATGATTCCTAGTATACTCATAGTGGAAATTGCTAAAACTTTAGCAAAACGCTTAAGTTCAGAAAAGCCACCAGGCTTATCTGCAAATGAGACCACAACCTCATTAAAAGCAAAACCCATTGAACGAGTTAAAAAAATTAAACCATAAACTACAGGCCAAGCAGCTAAGGAAGAAAGTGATTGAGGCATTCGACTCATTCCAGCTGAACCTGCCGGATGTATTAAAAGAGCCATTAAAGGCGTCATGGCAAGGGGCAAATAAAACTTAATAAAAGAAAACTTATTAATAGGTTTATTATTACTTATTTGAGGTAAAGTATTCTTCAGAATTTTTTGGACTGCTTTACTTGCATAGAGCGCTTCCATTGTTACTGCTATTGCTACAGATAAAGATCCAATAATAATTCCTGAAAAATTTGTATACCATCGTCCAATCGAAAGTATGATAACCAACGAGCAGAGGCGAATTAAAGTGCCAATTGCAACAGATCTTGAATTTCCATATTTAATCATAGTACCTTGATTAAGCCTTCGCCAAGCAATCATAAATGTCCATGGTGTCATAATTTGAAGTCCAATTCTTCCTGGCTCTACAAGTGCATCCGGAACATTCAATATATTTAACGCTACTATATAGTAGAAAGGAGTAAAGGCAACAAGGATATGAATAAATGATAGAAAAAGAGACATTATTACCATGTACTTAAAAAGTTTATTATATGCTAATCTATCGGTTGCAAGTGCTGTGCTCGCTGCAAGTAACATTATAATTGGACCTTCAATTGCCAACGATAACGGATATACAATTGAACCCCAAGAAGCTAAAGTAATTTCTGGCGTTGCCATCCGCGCAACAAATACGGTTAACATAGGTGTTTCAATACCCATCAAAAACCAACTACCTGCTAATGGTAACCACAAATCAAAAATTTGTTTAAAGGTTACTTTTTCTTTATTACTCATATAAAATATTTATAATACAAATTATATATATTAATCAAAAACTTGTCGCAATTTTTATTTAACTCCAGCTACAAAACGGATATTAATAAATGAAAAGAAATATCGGTAGAAAATTAATGAGGCAGCTTCTTTATTATTTAAATCGAGTGAAGAAAAACTACAAAAAGATAATAGTTTGACTGAACTAATATAAACTGAAGCTACATGTTCAAAAAAAGGGTTTAAAGAACTTAAAAATACCTATCTTATCGACGTATAGTTATTCTTTAAAATAAAATTTTCCCGCTGAAGTGGGCGTTGGATAAACTTGACTTGCATTTTCACCACTATATAATACCCCATTTTTTATCACATACTCAATTGACCGTGTATTGCGTATATCGTCTAATGGATTTTTTTTCATTATCACCATATCGGCAAG
>CAJJBS010000071.1 GCA_905182385.1 Fidelibacterota bacterium TCS55 | reverse complement strand
CATTTTCTGCCCATAGATGATGATACCTCTCTAGATTCAATTTACACTCACGATCCATGTGTTGTCACAAATAGCGGTGTTATTCTTTCAAATATGGGGAAAATAGATAGGCAAACTGAAACTAAAGCAATTGCTTCCTACTTTAGTTCAATTAACGTACCCATACTTGGTCAAATTAGATCTCCAGGTACATTAGAAGGTGGAGATGTAGTTTGGATTGATGAAAGAACCGTAGCTGTTGGTGAAGGATATAGAACAAATGCTGAAGGAATAAATCAGTTTAAATATTTATTGAATAGCGATGTTGATAACGTTATTACTGTGCCTCTTCCTCATTGGACCGGCCCTGCTGATTGCCTTCATTTGATGAGTAATGTTTCGCCAATTGACTCCGATCTATATCTGGTATATTCCAAGTTATTACCGGTATCATTTAGAGAATATTTACTAGGACGAGGAATTAAATTGATTGAAGTCCCAGATGAAGAATACAATTCTATGGGATGCAATGTCTTAGCAATTTCACCGAAAAATGTAATTATGATTAATAATAATCCAATTACCCAGAAGAGACTTGAAGCTGAGAACGTTCAGGTTCACACATATGATGGCAGTGAAATATCAATTAAGGGCTCTGGTGGCCCAACTTGCTTAACTAGACCTTTTATGAGATTATAATATTGTTTTATGAAAATAAGTTCACTGCGAACACACAGCTTAAACTCTCTCCTTTTTTCGAACGAACCTCTAAATTAAATGAATCTCAAGAATGGCGAAGATGGGCTGGCCATCTTGCTGCTACTAGTTATGAGTTGACTCATGAAAATGAATATTTTGCAATTCGAACAAAAGCAGCCTTGTTAGATATTTCACCATTAAAAAAATATATTGTTGAGGGGCCTGACTCACAAATTCTATTAGATATATTAGTGACCCGAAATATTGCTATTTGCAAAGTAGGTCAAGTGATGTATACACCATGGTGTGATGAGTATGGTAAAGTTATTGATGATGGGACAGTACAACGACTTTCTGAAAACAAATTTAGAATTACGAGCGCAGAGCCAAATTTAGAATGGATTGAAAGTAACTCTACTGGTATGGATGTAACTATAAAAGATGACTCTTATTCGACTGCCGCACTCGCTCTTCAGGGTCCAAACTCTCGTGCAATACTAAACTCAGCTTCATCTAAATCTTTAGATAGCCTGAAGTTTTTTTGGATGATGGATACGACTTTCAAAAATATTCCAGTAACCATTTCAAGAACTGGATATACAGGGGATCTCGGGTATGAAATATGGATGGATCCAAAAGATGCTTTAACTATTTGGGATATTCTAATTGATAAAGGTAAAACTTTTGGAATTACTCCAACCGGCCTTCACGCATTAGATATAGCTAGAATTGAAGCTGGTCTTATTCTTTTAGATGTCGATTACATATCGACTCGCCATGCTTTAATTGAAGCTAGAAAATCCTCACCCTATGAGCTAGGATTAGGTTGGGCTGTCAAACTTAAAAAGAAAAATTTTATAGGAAAAATGCCCTTACTTAATGAACTAAATAACAACTCAGGCTGGAGTTTTGTAGGAATTGAAATAGAATGGCCCGGATTTGAAAAACATTATAGAGATGCCGGCTTAGCTCCCGGGCTACCATCTACAGCATGGCGAACAAGCACACCGCTATATAATAATAATCAACAAATTGGCTATGCTACTAGTGGAACTTGGTCTCCTCTTCTTAAACGCTATATTGCTTTGGCTCATGTTAAATCTAAATATGCTAAAGAAGGTTCCGAATTAATGTTTGAGTTAAAAGTAGAACACTTCAGAAAATTAACTAAAGCAACTGTTGTAAAAACTCCTTTTTTCAATCCAGAAAGGAAGCGCTCTTGTCCAAAATAAAAAATTATGATGCAATTGTTATTGGTGGTGGTCACAATGGATTGACTGCGGCAGCTTACTTGGGACGTGCGGGGAAGAAGGTTTTAGTTCTTGAAAGACGACATGTTTTAGGAGGAGCAGCAGTAACAGAAGAAGTTTTTCCAGGATTTAAATTTTCAGTTTGCTCTTATGTAGTAAGTTTAATGAAGTCAAATGTTATGCGAGAGCTCATGCTTCCAAAGTTTGGCCTAGAGCTACTACCTTTGGAAAGCACTTTGACGCCATTAGACAATGATTATCTAATTCGAACAGCAGACGCAGATCAAACATATCGTGAGATTGCACGTCATTCAAAAAAAGATGCTGAAAATTATATGAGATTTGGACCTGCAATGAGTCAAATAGGAATGGCTGTAAGACCCATCCTAGAAACTATTGCACCAAATCCTATTAGACCTTCATTGTCAGATATTTCAGCTACAAAAAAAATATTAGACCATGTTAAATCTCTGACTTCAAAACAATTTGAGTATTTAACAAAACTTATGACTATGAGTTCAGCAGATTTTTTAGATGAATGGTTTGAATACGAACCATTAAAAGCAACAATGGCTGCAAGCGGAATAATTGGAACATTTATGGGGCCTCGCTCACCCGGTTCTGCTTATGTAATGCTTCACCATTACATGGGTGATATTGATGGTGCTTTTAGAGCTTGGGGTTTTCAAAGAGGTGGCACTGGTGCTGTAAGCATGGCGATTGCAAGATCTGCAGAACATTTTGGAGTTGATATAATGACTGAAGCTTCAGTTGCAAAAGTTATTGTAAAAAATGGTCGCGCAGTGGGTGTTGCTCTAGAGAATGGCGATGAATACAATTCAAATATTGTTATATCTGGCTTGGACCCAAAGCTTACGTTTTTAAAAATGTTAGATGAACCAGATTTACCTTCAGATTTTGTCTCTGCTATTAAAAATTTTAGAATTCGTGGGTCTTCAGGAAAAGTTAATTTAGCATTAGATGCATTGCCTAATTTTACCTGTCTTCCTGGAGATGGACACCATTTACGTGGTGCAATCTCTATAAGTCCATCCTATGATCATTTAGAAAAAGCATATGATGATGCAAAATATGGGAATTTTTCAGAAGCACCCTTTATGGATATTATTCTTCCTTCAGTTTTAGATCCTGATATGGCGCCTCCTGGCAAACATGTTATGTCATGTTTTGTTCAATATGCTCCTTATCATCTCAATGGAGGATGGGATGATCAAAAAAGAGAAGATTTTGGCGATGCAGTAATAAATACTATCGCAAGATATGCTCCAAATATCAAAGATATTATTTTGCACCGTCAAGTACTAACACCTGCGGATTTAGAGTCAACATTTGGTTTAACTGAAGGTAATATTTTCCATGGTGAATTAACACTTCAACAGTTATTCTCTCTACGCCCGGCTGTGAAATGGGCCGATTATACAACACCAATTAAAAATTATTTCCAATGTGGATCTGGAACTCATCCTGGAGGAGGAATAACAGGCTCACCTGGTGAAATGGCGGCAAAAAAGATTCTAGGAATTTGGCGATGAACAATTATGATGTAATTGTTATTGGTGGTGGAATAAATGGCTTAGCTACTGCTTCTATTTTAAGTAAAGCAGGAAAGCGTACTCTTGTTTTAGAATCTAGGAATACAGTTGGCGGGATGGCATCATCAATGGAATTTACTCCTGGTTATAAATGTAACGTATTTAATGATACTATTAAATGGATAGATCCTCGATTAGAAAAATTACTAAAGTTAAGTACTAAAGGACTCGAATTAGAACAACCTGAAATTCTCAAGATTGCTCTCGGAGAGAATAACAAGCATATTTCTTTTCATAAAAAGAACTCTAAAACAGTTGAATCAATCGCTAGATATTCTAAGAATGATTCTAAAAAATGGGAAGAGTTTAGTTCTTATATTTCAAAGCTAGCTCACTTTTTAGAAAAATTGTATGGATTAACCCCTCCTAGTTTACCAAATGCTGGACTAAAAGAAATTTTAGGAATGAGATCTATGCTTGGACCTATTAGTAAGCATGGTACTCGCGGTATTGTAGATCTATTACGTGTTGCTCCTATGATGATGCCAGAATTAGCTGACGAATGGTTTGAAAATGAATTGCTTCGAGCTTCAATTGCCTCTTCTGGAATTCACCATTTATCATTTGGGCCTTTTGCAGCCGGAACAGGCTACAATCTTTTACATCAACATGTACATGGAAATGGAGTTTTTCATAATGCTCAATTTGTTAAAGGCGGTACAGAAAGATTTGCCATCGCTTTAAAAGATTGTGCTGAAAGCTATGGTGCCGAAATTCAAACTTCTAAAAAAGTTATATCCATCGATACGAATGATAGTGGATGTATTGGTGTAACTCTTGAAGATGGAGAGCAAGTTATTTCAAAGCAAATTGTTTCAGGCTTAGACCCTAATAATACATTTATAAATCTAGTTGGGCCATCAAATCTTAGTCCTGACTTTAAAACTCAGCTTAAGAATATTAGATATCGAGGAAGCACTGCTCGAATACATTTTGCCCTCAACAACCTTCCTAAGATTAATGGGGTTTCAGATGATCAAATGAAAACTATTTTTTCGATTAGTCCATCAATCGAATATCTAGAACGAGCATCCGATGCTGTGAAATATGGCCGTATTGCTGAGAATCCATATGTGGAATTTGTTTTACCGTCATTATTAAATAGTGATTTTGCTCCTAATGGAAGGCACGTACTTTCTGCTACTGTTCAATATGCTCCTTACCATTTAAGAGGGCTTGAATGGTCAGATCAATTAAAAGATCAATTAAAAACAAATGTTATTAATACCTTAGAAAAAGTTATCCCAAGCTTTAGATCCATAATAAAACATACTAGTGTTATTTCACCACTAGATATGGAAAAAGAATTTGGACTCACGGAAGGAAACTTAAATCAGGGTGAAATGACTCTTGATCAATTTATGTTTATGCGTCCAACAATTAGTTCTTCTCAATATAGAACTCCAATTAAAAACTTATATCTTTGTGGAGCAGGCACACATCCTGGGGGAGGTTTACATGGAACAAATGGATTTAATGCAGCACGAGAAGTTCTTAAAGGATGAGTTTTAAGAAAACAGCAGAAACACTTAGAGAGGGCGCTCACACCTTAGAGCGTGATTACTATGTGAACCCACAAATACTCATAAAAGAGTATGATAATATATTCCTAAATAATTGGATTTGTGCTGGTAGATCCTCTGAACTTTCTAAAAATGGTGAGTATAAAACTTTTAATATGAGTACTGAAAGTGCAATTATTTTAAGAGACTCTATCGGAAATTTAAAAGCTCATGCTAATGTTTGTCGTCACCGAGGCACTCGAATTTGTGATAAATTATCAGGAAAATTTTCAAACTCAATACAATGCGGCTACCATGGTTGGACTTATAATTTAGATGGTGACTTAATAGGAGCGCCTCATATGGATACTGTTAATAATTTTGATAAAGAAGATTATCCTCTTCACTCAATTTCTATCGCAGAATGGGAAGGCTTTATATTTATTAATTTTAATGATCATCCAGAAAAATTTGAGAATGCTTTTTCCCCAATA
>CAJJBS010000070.1 GCA_905182385.1 Fidelibacterota bacterium TCS55 | reverse complement strand
ATGTGAATACTGTCCTAAATTGGTCAAATATTTCTTATCAAGATTGGGAATTAGTAAAAAAATTTCTAAGAGGAACAACCACAATTATTCTACCAGTTAAAGAGGGTATTGTTCACCCTTCAATTCTAGGGAAAGATGGTACTTTAGGTATACGGATACCCTCTCATTCATTTGGTCCTGATTTAACTTCAAAGTTAGGATTTCCTATAACAACAACTTCTGTAAATAAAAAAGACCAAAAACCCTTAAATAAGCCTAATGATATCATTAATGAATTTGATGGAGAACTTGATCTTTTAATAGATGATGGCGAACTACCAGATTCAAAGGGTTCAACAATATATAAACTAGAAAAATCAAAATTGATTGTAATTAGAAAATGAAATATTATTTATCATTCCTATTACTTTTTACAATTTCTATGTGTCAAGAGGTTCCATTTAAAGTTGGTGAGTTATTGAAATATTCAGCACAATTTCAGCAAATACCAGTTGGAGAAGCTGAACTATTTTTTACTGGAGATGAGGAATATAATGGTATTGATGTATATCATGTTTCGTGGAAAGCTTATACTAAAGGACTGGCAAGTACAATCTTTAAAATTCAAGATAAAATAGATATATGGATTGATAAAAAAGATTTTTTTACTCACCGTTTAAAAAAAGATATTAATGAAGGCTCATATAGTAAGAAAGTCGATGTCAAGTTTGATTATGTTAATTCAATTGCAATAACAAAGACAAAGCAAGTACCAATTGATTTTAAAGCTAGAGATCCTTTCTCCATGTTTTACTATTTAAGGACAGTTACACTTGAAGAAAATATTGTGATGCGCTTTTCAGCTTATGAAGGTAAAAAAATAATTAATTATAATTTGCAAATGACGGGTAGTGAAATTATTAAAACACCCTTAGGTGATTTTAAATGTAAAATAATTAAACCATTTCGTGATGGGGAAAATTTATTTAAAAATTCTGGTGATATGAGAATCTGGATTAGTGAGGATAAACAAAGATTACCAGTTAAAATTCAAATAAAAATGAAAGTTGGAACAATGACACTTTTATTAAAAAAAATAAATTAATATTTAATTATTAAATAATCTCCCAACGTCGTTTATAATAACAGTAACCATTAACATTAATAATAAAACCATTCCTACTTGCTGAATACTCATTCGCATTTTCAAACTTAGAGGCCTTCTTATAATCCCTTCAATAATTGTAATAAAAATATGACCTCCATCTAAACCCGGTATAGGTAAAATATTTAAAAATGCTAGATTGCAACTAATTAAGGCCATTAGAGAAAAGAATGGTATCATTCCTGCCTTAGCTGTCTCACCTGCAAGTTGCGCAATCATTATTGGGCCCCCAAGATCTTTTACTGATGCCTGGCCAGAAGATATCATTTTTATTGAAAGAATTACTAAACCAAATCCACGAGCAGTTGCAACACTACTCATTTGAATATTTTCAATAATTGATATAGGTTGATATTTAATCTTTGCCCGAACTCCCATCATACCTAAAGTATCACCAGTCTGAGGATTAATTTGAAAGCTTGTAATAAGTTTTACATTATTAAGATTTCCATCACGCGAGTATATTAAATCAATCTCTTGATTAGGTCGTTTTGATATCTCATTTGTTAAATCGTTCCATGTATTAATTGGATTATTTTCAATAGAAGTGATCTGATCACCAGGTTCAAACCCAGCATTAAAAGCTGGTGTTCCTGGTAAAATTTCATTAATTACAGGTTTATTTGAAGTAGTTGGCTTTCCTGTATAATTATATAATCCCATAAAAATAAAAAAAGCTAAGACAGTATTCATTATAACACCAGCACTCATAAACCATATTTGTTGCCATTTAGGTTTGCTCATTAATTCATAGGGCTTATACTCTAGTTTTGTGTCCATACTTTCATCTATAATACCAGCAACTTTTACATATCCTCCAAAGGGAATAATAGCAAAACAATATTCCGTATTAGTTCCTTTACGTCCAGGGATATTAATAAAAATAGTTTTGATTGGACCCCATTTCCATTTTCCTTCAGAATTTTTTTTATAGAAAAATAATCTAAACTCCCATCCTTCTTTAATTGAAGTAAAGGTTATTAATCTAGGTGGATAACCAACAGAGAATCTCTCAACTCTTACTCCAATGGATCGAGCTGCAAGATAGTGTCCTAGCTCATGAATGAATATGACTGCCCCGAGTAATACGATTGCTGCTAATAATGTTGTCATTAATTTTCTTCTTTATTATTTATATATATTTACTTTGATATGATTTTACAAAATCTATCGCCCAATTTTCAATTTGATTTAAATCATCTAAATTTGGAGATTTAATCCATTCATGTTCTTTACAAGCTTCCTCAATTATTTGAGGGATTTCCATAAATCCAATTTGATGATTTAAAAAACGATAGACTGCTTGTTCATTTGCGATATTTAAAACTGCACATGTAGACCCTTCTTGTCGTAATGCTTCGTATGCTAGTCCAATGCATGGGAACCTTTCTAAATTCGGGTCTTCAAATGTTAATGATCCAATCTTAACTAAATCTAGAGCTTCCCAATTTGAAGTTAAGTGTCTCGGATAAGTTAAAGCATATTGAATTGGGATTTTCATATCTGGGATTCCTAATTGAGCTTTAACAGATTCATCCTTGAATTCAACCATGGAATGAATA
>CAJJBS010000069.1 GCA_905182385.1 Fidelibacterota bacterium TCS55 | reverse complement strand
AAAAATCAGTATCAAACTATAGAGAGAGAAAGCTTGATGCTCACAGGCGATGAAAATATTGTTGATGCTGAGATGATTGTTCAGTATAAAATTAAAGATCCGGTTGCTTATACTTTCAATTTTATTAAGCCAGAACTTACAGTTCGTGAAGCTTCTGAGGCATCTCTTAGAACAGTAGTTGGTCGACATAACATTGATGAAGCTTTAACTTCTGGAAAATTCATGATTCAAGAAGAAGCAAAAATATTAATTCAAAATATTTTAGATAAATATAATACAGGTATTTTAATTGTTGCTGTACAACTTCAAGATGTAAGTCCACCTAAGCAAGTGGTTGCAGCTTTTAAAGATGTAGCCTCTGCAAAAGAAGATAAAAATCGGATGATAAATCAGGCAGAAGGATATCGAAATGATGTCATTCCAAAAGCTCGAGGTGAAGGTCAAGCAATGATTAGAAAAGCTGAGGGTTATAAAGAAGCACGTATAGCAAGAGCTGAAGGCGATGTATCAAAGTTTAGTGCCGTTTTAAAAGAATACAGAAAAGCTAAAGGAGTAACTGAAACAAGAATGTACTTAGAGACAGTTGAAGAGATATTGCAAAATAAAGAAAAGATTCTTGTACCTGACGGAGAAGGTGGTGGTAACTTAATAAATCTATTAAATCTTAACGCTAAGGGAGATAAATAATCATGAAAAAGTTTATTTTAGTATTAATAGCTATTTCAATTTTACTTGGACTTAGTTCAGTATTTATTGTTGATGAAACTGAACAAGTTGTTATTTTGCAGTTTGGTAAGCCAGTTAGAAACATAACTAAACCTGGATTAAATATAAAAGTTCCTTTTCCTTTTCAAGAGAAAATTACTTTTGACAATCGACTATTAGAATATGATTCTCCACCAGAAGAGATTTTAAGCAAAGATAAAAAAACACTTATAGTTGATAATTATGTTAGATGGAGAATTATTGATCCGCTTCAATTTTTAAAAACAGTTCAAGCTATTCCAACCGCACTAAGTCGAATGGATGATATTGTATATTCAGAGCTTAGGCGAGAGCTAGGAACTCATGATATGGTTGAAATTATTACTGATAATAGAGAAGAAATCATGGAGGTGATTACATCTGCAAGCAACGAAGCAACCAAAGATTATGGGATTGAAGTAATTGATGTTAGAATACGTCGCGTTGATCTTCCTATTCAAAATGAAGAATCAATATATGCTCGTATGGATGCTGAACGGAAGAGACAGGCTAATAAATTTAGATCTGAAGGTGAAGAAGAAGCACAAAAAATCAGAGCTTCTACAGAAAAAGACAAAACTATTATTTTAGCTGACTCTTATAGACAATCAGAACGTATTCGTGGAGAAGGAGATGCTATAGCCGTAGATATATATGCTAAATCTTATTCAGCTGATCCAAAATTCTATGAATTTGTACGAACACTTGATACCTATAAAAAGATAATAGATGATAAAACAACTCTTATTCTACCGTCAAATTCAGGTTTGTTCAAATTATTATTGGGAAAATAAATGGATTATAAAATTCGAGCGACGACTATTTTAGGTGTTCGTAAAAAAAACCAAATTGCTTTAGGTGGAGATGGACAAGTCACATTTGGTGATATGGCAATTAAACAAAAAGCAGTGAAAGTGCGAAAGTTTAAAACCGAAAAAGGCATTGTCCTTGGTGGCTTTGCTGGCGCAGCAGCAGATGCTTTAACATTATTTGAAAAATTTGAATCAAAACTTGATGAATTTGAAGGCGACCTTACAAGAGCTGTCGTGGAACTTGCCAAAGAATGGAGAATGGATAAACAACTTCGAAACTTAGAAGCTCTCTTAGCATTAATGGACAAAAGTAATGCTTTTATTGTTTCTGGCGATGGTAATGTCATTGAACCTGATGGACCTATAGTAGCAATTGGCTCTGGCGGAGGCTTTGCTCAAGCTGCAGCAACTGCATATTTAAAAAGTTCAAGTTATACTGCTAAAATAGTTGTGGAAAAATCTCTTCAAATCGCATCAGATCTTTGTATTTATACAAATGACTCTATTACAGTTCTAGAATGTAAATGAGCAATCTAACACCAAAAGAGATTGTTTTTGAATTAGATCGATATATTGTTGCTCAAGATTCAGCAAAAAGGGCAGTTGCTATTGCTTTGCGTAATCGCTGGAGACGCCAAAAAGTCCAAGGTGAAATGAAAAATGAAATTGTACCAAATAATATTATTTTGATTGGGCCTACTGGTGTAGGTAAAACTGAGATCTCTAGAAGGCTCGCTAAATTAGCAAAAGCACCGTTTGTCAAAGTAGAAGCAAGTAAATTTACAGAAGTAGGATACGTAGGGAGAGATGTAGAGTCAATAATTAGAGACTTAACTGATATTTCTATGTCTATTGTTAAAAAAGAAAAACAGTTAGAAGTAAAAGAACTTGCAGAGTCGCTTACTGAAGAAAAAATCCTTGATTTATTATTCCCAAATAATAGTAAGCATAAATTATCAGAACCTGAAGAATTACGTCATAAAAAGACAAGAGAACGCTTAAGAAAAAAACTGCAAAATGGTGATTTTGAAGATAGAAAAATTGAAATAGATGTAATGGAAGATTCTAATCCAATGATGCAGGTAGTTGGTCCTTTTGGCTCTGATGATATAAGTATGAATATTAAAGAAATGATTTCTAATGTAATTCCTGGTCAAAAAAAACGTAGAAAAATGTCTATTTCTGAAGCTCGAGTTACACTAATAGATATTGAAGCAGAAAATTTGATGGATCAAGATGAATTAATCCGAATAGCAAAAAATCGAGTTGAAAATAATGGAATTGTATTTTTAGATGAGATTGATAAGATTGTTGACCAAGGAAATGCAGGCTCTGGTCCAGATGTAAGTCGTGAAGGAGTTCAGCGAGATTTATTACCCATTGTTGAAGGAAGTCGAGTTCCTACTAAATATGGTATTATTAAAACCGACCATATTCTTTTCATTTCTGCTGGAGCATTTCATGTTTCTTCTCCCTCAGATATGATTCCTGAATTACAAGGAAGGTTTCCAATTCGTGTTGAAATGGATAAACTAACTGTTAATGATTTTATAAAAATTTTAAAACATCCAGAATCATCATTAATAAAACAATATATGGCATTACTTGGAGCCGAGAATGTTAGGTTGAAATTTGATACTGATGCTATTCGAAGCATTGCCAAAATTGCAGCTGAAGTAAATACAAAAATGGAAAACATTGGTGCGCGAAGACTACATACCGTTATGACAACTTTACTAGATGATTATATGTTTGATGAGTCAAGTGGTCGTAAAAAAACAATAACAATAACTAAAAAACTTGTTGAGAAGAAACTTAATAATATTGTTTCTAATCAAGATCTGAGCAAGTATATTTTATAGAAGAAAAATTATGAAACGTGATTTTCTACATATAACAGATTTCGAGACTAATGAAATAAATGAAACTTTAGATTTAGCAATTGAAATTAAAACTAAGTTGAAAAATAATGAAGATTATAAGCCTTTTAAAGATAAATCTTTGGCCATGATTTTTGCAAAACCCTCTGCTAGAACCAGAGTCTCTTTTGAAACTGGGTTTTTTAGATTAGGTGGTCATGCTCTATATTTAGGACCTAATGATATTGGTATTGGAAAGAGAGAAGCCGTTAAAGATATAAGTAGAGTTTTAAGTGGCTATAATGATATGATTATGGCTCGTTTATTTGATCATAAACATATGCTTGAGTTAGCAAAATACTCATCGGTACCTGTGATTAATGGTCTCACTGATTTTAATCATCCATGCCAAATCATGGCTGATATTTTAACAGTTTATGAAAAAAGAGGAAATTTAGATAATTTAAAAATTGCTTATGTGGGTGATGGGAATAACATTGTTCATTCATGGCTAAATTTATCAACAAGATTACCATTCCATTTTACATGTATTTGCCCTGAAGGATATGAACCAGATAAAAATATAATTAATTTAGTGAATAATAGTAATGTTTCGTCAGTGGAAATATCACATGATCCAATTAAAGGTGTTAGTGAAGCAGACGTAATATATACAGATGTATGGGCTTCAATGGGTCAAAAAGAAGAAGTAAAGGAAAGAGAAAGTATTTTTAAAAATTTTCAAGTGAATTCAAAGATGATTGAATCTACAGGGAAAAATACTCTATTTATGCATTGTCTTCCTGCTGAAAGAGGTCGAGAAGTAACTGATGCTGTAATGGAACATTCAAATTCTATTGTTTTTGACCAGGCAGAAAATCGAATGCATGCTCAGAATGCTATTATGGTAAAAATTTCTCAAGGTTTGTAATTTTTTAATAAATATGAATATTGCAAAATTAAAATCTATAGCAAGTGAAGTCCTTAAACAAGAGGGCCAAGAACTATTAGATGCTGCTGATCGTGTAGCTGAAAGTGTGGTTGAATCATCAAACGTAATAAGTAATCATTCAGGTAAGGTCATTCTATGTGGTATGGGAAAATCAGGTCTTATTGCTCAAAAAATTGCAGCAACATTTTGTAGTATTGGAAATAAAGCAGTTTTTTTACATGCTGCTGAAGCTGTTCATGGTGATTTAGGTATATATGCTCCCGGAGACCCAACTATATTAATCTCTAAAAGTGGTGCTACCGAGGAAATGCTTCGCTTAATCCCAATTCTTAAAGAATTTAATTCACCATTAATTGGAATATTGGGAAATATGAAATCACCTTTGGTAAGTATGATGGATATTGTATTAGATGCTTCAGTCAAAAAAGAAGCTGATCCTCTTGGTCTTGTTCCAACAACGAGTACAACATTAACTCTCGCAATAGGAGATGCAATTGCTGGTGTACTAATGAGTCAACGTGGATTTAAGCAAGATGATTTTGCTAAATTACATCCAGCAGGTGACCTAGGTAGAAGATTAAGGCTCATTGTTGAAAATATAATGCAATCAATTGAGGCTGTTGCTATTGTTTTTAAAAGTGATAATTTGAGAAAAGTTGTAATTGAGATGACTGAAAAGCCTCAAGGAGCTGCATTAGTTGTAGATGATAAACTTAAATTATTAGGTATAATTACTGAAGGTGATTTGCGTCGAACTTTAACAAATGGAAAAGATATTGATAAGATAACAGTAGTTGATATGATGACCTCAAGTCCAATTGCAATAAATATTAAATCACCTTTAAAAGAAGCTATTATTTTAATGGAAGATCGTAAGTCTCAAATTTCTGTATTACCCGTTGTTAAAGAAGATAATAAAACTTGTGCTGGTATTCTTCGCCTTCACGATATATATCAAACAAACCTATTCTAAATTATTTATATACTTCCCATCGAATTTGGTAAGTACGATATGAAATATCATCTTCTTCGGATAATGGAATAACCAATCGAAATTTACTTGTTGCTCCGGGCTCTAATGCGGTATCAGATTCAATACCTGTAAAATATTTTTTATTTTCTCCTGATATAAATACAGAGTCTTGATGAATAAGTTCCGTAGTTGGCGACCAAAGATTAACTATTACTCTAACAAAATCTGCTCTTTTAGAGCCTACATTTTTAATTGAACCTGTAATCTCTTCTTTATCAGGGTAGGCATTAATAAAAGGTTCATTCATTAATTCAACTTTTGCTGTTGGAGAAATATCTTCAATAATTTCTACAATTCTATCACGCTCTATTGATAATTGTCCAATTGATGTTTGAATAATAATTCCTAGTTGATTTTCATTAATTATTTCACCATTGATAATTGTACCATTTTGTAATTCAATTCTATGACGTAGTTGTGGAATTTTAATTAAGTTAAGCAACTCTTCATCAATGGTAGGCATTGCTCCTTTACCTTCTTCATAAATCGAGATGACTTGTTTTAAAGAATCCATTTGTTTTGTTAAAGTATTAATGCTTGATTTTAATTCAAAAAATGGATCTCCAAGTTTTAGTTTTGCTGGCTTTTGATCTAGAACTCTTATATCAGGTAGCATTTTTTGTTGTTTTGAAGAGTCGGCTAGAGATTGAATCTCTTGATTTTGAGTACCTAATAATGAATCAGCGCTTTGAGTGTCATTTTCTTGAGACATTATTTGACAAGTAAGGATAAAAGTTAAATAGTATTTATTCATCTAAGGATGATGCTTTCTGGTGTGCTTCAAAAATTCTACGTCTTATTTCTTCTTCATAGGTATTATACTGGCCTAGATTTTTAATAGTTGAAATCACAGCCTGATGCAATTTATATTGATTATAATCTGATAATATTGGCATAATTGAGGGTATAACTGTTTCATCACTTACATCCGCTAATTTTTCAATAGCTTTAATTCGTATTTTTAATGGGTACTCACTATTCATTGCAACTTCTTTAACTGCTCTCCTTATTGCAGGGTCATCAAATTCTCCAAGTGCTTCAAGTAAAGTATTTAACATATTATAATATTCATCTTTTCCTGAACGATAGGTATTTAATAGAGCAAGGACAAGGCTCTCTTCTTTTACACCTTTCATTGTATTTAGTGCAAACTCTCTCACTTCAAAATTTGTTTCAGGGTCATTGAGTAATTCAGCAAAAGCATCAGCTACTTGTGTTGGATCTTTTTTACCTAGAATCTCTAGTGCACGATTGCGTATACCAAGATTAACATTTATATCTCTGGATATTTGAGTGAGGATGGGCACCACTTCATCGGTTCCTAAAGCACCTAAGGTCTCAGTAAGAAGTTTTTCTGTTCGATTAAAGTTATTTTTACTTACTTGATAGAGATCTAACAATGCAATGACTTGGTCTTTTGTTCGTACTCGGTTAAGGTTTAAGACTAGTGCCATTTGAAGTGAGTTTGTCTTTTCTTCAACGTTATTCATTGCATTAACCATGGCATCAGCTGCTCTTGGATCATCTTTGAATTCAGCTAATAACTCAATAGATCCAATCATAAATGAGATATCTAACGCGGAAGCATCGCCAACTATTTGAGATAATGCATTAAGTGCCGTTGGGTGTTTTGTATCCGCAAGCGCTTTTCCAGATGCCATTCTTACATCAAAAGGTTGGTTCGTATCATTATAGATTGCAATCATTTCTTCAAGCGCTTGGAGCTTTCCCTCACTAAAAGCTGTACTCAAATTCTCAATTAATTCATACGAGATATCTTGATTTGCTTTTTTTTTATCAGGTAAAAATTTCTTTATCATTGAACATCCATCAATGCATATCAAGGATAAAGAAAGAAAGATTATTAGTCTATATTTTTTCATTATTATTCCAAAAATGTAATTTTAAGTCTTCACCATCAAATTTAGCATAAGAAAAAAAACTAAGCCAATCACCCAGAATTAATAACTTACCATTCTTTAATTTAAGTTCTTTTGCTTGGTGATAATGACCTGAGATAAAATAATCAGAGCCTTTACTAAATTGCTTATTTGCATGAAGACTCATTTCATCAGATATTTTTTTATTATATTCGTCACTATGTTGATAATTCTCGCCTTGTTTTGATATCCACCTGGCAAAAGCATATCCAATTCGAGGATGAATCCATCTATAAGTCCAAATAAAAATTCGAGAACGAATAAAACGGCGTAATATCCGATATCCAGTATCCCAAGATAAATATCCGTCTCCATGAGTAACAAAAAAATGTTTTTTATTTATTATGAATTCTGTATCTGTAAAATAAGTATTATCAAAAAGTGTCTCAGTAATAAAGTCTTGTACCCAATAATCATGATTACCCAATACATAATGGACTTTTACGCCACTTTCTCTAAGCTTTAAAATTTCATAATAAAATGGAACAAAGACTTTTGGAATTACATCTTTATATTCAAAATAAAAGTCAAAGAGATCTCCATTTATAATAAGAGTTCCTCCTTCTTCTTGAATGTGTCGAAGAAATTGGAATAAAATCTCTTGACGCTTAATCTCTTTATCTGTTCTTTTAAGCATCAAGTGAATGTCTGAAATAAAATAGACTGGCAAATCCATAGTGCATAAACTAATAGATACCGAGGGGAGAACCAATCTTCAAACTATAAATTTTTTTAATATATTTTTTTAATATTTTTATCTGTTTATCGTCAAAATAAAGAAACTATTTATTAAATTCAGCGTTATAAAATTATGAAAAAAATTATAA
>CAJJBS010000068.1 GCA_905182385.1 Fidelibacterota bacterium TCS55 | reverse complement strand
CCAATTTTATGAGTTCTTCCAGTATAATATAGAATTCTTTCAGTTAATGTAGTTTTACCTGCATCAATGTGAGCCATAATTCCAATGTTTCGAACTTTGTCTAGAGAAATCTTTTTCATATTTTAATAATTAAGTGGTAAAATTATCTAAAATGAGCAAAAGCACGATTTGCCTCAGCCATTCTATGAGTATCTTCTTTTTTCTTAATAGCACCACCTTCATTATTAGCTGCGGAAATTAATTCTGCCGCTAATCTTTCTGCCATTGCACGCCCGGACCTTTTTCTTGCTGAATTAATTATCCAATGAGCTGCTAAAAAAAACTGTCTATGCCTAGCGACTTCAATAGGCACTTGATAAGTAGCCCCACCAATTCGTTTAGATTTAACCTCTAGTAATGGCGCTGCATTTTTAACAGCTGATTTAAAAATATCAATACCATCTTTTTTGGTTCTAGATTTTATAATTTGGATCGCTCCATAAAAAATCTTTTCAGAAGCACCTTTTTTTCCACCAATCATTAAAAAATTCATAAATTTTGCAACTTCTAAGTCACTAAAAATTGGATCTGGTAATATTTTTCTTTTTTCAGGTCTTCTTCTTCTCATAATCTATGCCTTAGGCCTTTTTGTTCCGTACCTAGATCTACTTGTTGTCCTATCTGATACTCCCGCAGTATCTAAAGTTCCGCGAACGATGTGATAACGCACACCAGGTAAATCTTTAACACGACCACCTTCTATTAAAACAATTGAGTGCTCTTGCAGATTATGCCCTTCGCCAGGAATGTAAGCGTTAACTTCCTTCCCATTCGTCAATCGAACTCGAGCAACTTTACGAAGCGCAGAGTTAGGTTTCTTTGGTGTCGTTGTGTATACGCGAGTGCAGACACCTCTTTTTTGAGGATTACCCTTTAAAGCAGGCGTAGGGTTCTTTTTCTTTACCCGCTTTCTTCCTTGTCGAATTAATTGGTTTATCGTCGGCATATCATTTCCATAAAAGCTTATAAAATTACAATTGTTTTAAACAGTTTAGCAATTAAATAATATGTTAATTTGAATTTTTAAATTACTTCCTTTGAAACCTTAGATCCGTCAGCTTTTGACTTCTCATCTTTTTCTTTTTCCGGGTCTATCACAAACAAATCTTTTAAATGATGAGATCCAGAGCCAGCAGGTATAAGCCTTCCCACCGCCACATTTTCTTTCAAACCTCTTAAGAAATCTGTTTTTCCAGAAGTCGACGCATCAGTTAAAACTCTGGTAGTCTCTTGGAAAGATGCAGCCGAAATAAAACTTTCAGTATTCAATGAAGCTTGAGTTATACCCATCAATAGAGGATTAAACGTTGCAGGGCTAGCCTTAGTTGACTTGGCAATTTTCTTACCCTCTTCCTTTAATGTTTTATTAATTTCAGTATAATCTTTTTTATTGATAAGAGATTCAGATTCAAGTTCTGAATCGCCTGAATCAGTAACTACAACCATTGACATTATTTTTTCATTGGTTTCAAAAAATTCAGCTCTATTTATACGGTCTTTTGGGAGAAAATGCGAGTCTCCAACATCATCTATGCTTACTTTTTGCATCATCTGCCTAACTATAACCTCAATATGCTTATCATCAATTTTTACACCTTGCAAGCGGTAGACTTCTTGGATTTCATTTACTAAATACTCTCTAACTTTATTTGGCCCAAGAATTTTTAATATATCTGCAGGTGAGATACTTCCTTCGCATAATGATGTCCCAGCTGTTATTTTATCCCCCTCATGAACAACAACATGCTTACCGTAAGGAATAGAATATGTTTTAGCAACTGAATCAACACCTTCAACTATAATTTTACGAATCCCTCGCTTTGTCTCGCCAAATTTTACAAGACCATCTATTTCAGAAACAACTGCTGGATCGGTCGGTTTTCGTGCCTCAAATAATTCTGTCACACGAGGCAATCCTCCAGTAATATCTCGAGTTTTACCAATAGCTCTAGGAATTTTAACCAATGTTTGTCCGCGCTTTACTTTATCGCCCTTGCGTACTACGAGGTTAGCGGTCACCGGAAGAATCGTGCCTCCAGCAAGTATTGAGCCATCTTTATCTATAATTTCAACATGAGGACTTAGATTGCGATCTTTAGATTCGACTATAACCATTTGTTTTTTTCCACCTTCAACTGACTCTACTTGATACGTTTCATTCTCAATAAAGTCTTTTAACTCTACTAGGCCAGTTTGCCTAGCAAGAATTACATCTGTATATGGATCCCACTGAAATAAACTAGCTCCTGCATCTACCTCTTCACTATCACCAACATTTAAATTTGCACCATATGGAACATTGTATTCTGCAGCTTTCTTGCCTTCGTTATTATGTACTGAAAGCTTAGCATGCCTTACCATACAGCGAGTTACAAGAATACCTGCTTCATCTTTAGCCTCTGCAACCTCTAGATTATCTGAATATTTAACCTTACCAGCTCTTTTTGTTTTCATTTCAGATTGCTCAATAATACGAGTAGCCGTACCACCAATATGAAAGGTTCTTAGAGTTAATTGAGTTCCAGGCTCACCAATGCTTTGAGCTGCCTGAATTCCGACAGCAGTACCTAAGTCTACTAGTTTATGATTAGAAGGATTCCATCCATAACATTTAGCGCAAACTCCTCTTAAAGATTCACAAGTTAAAACAGAACGAATTCTAAGAGATTCAATATTGCTATCAGCGACAACTTTTGCTTCATCGTCGCGAATCATAGTT
The DNA here is from genome assembly GCA_905182385.1 of Fidelibacterota bacterium TCS55. Lineage (GTDB taxonomy): Bacteria > Fidelibacterota > Marinisomatia > Marinisomatales > TCS55 > TCS55. The sequence continues at coordinate 789 of CAJJBS010000068.1, read as the reverse complement.
CCAGACTTTATCTTAGTTTTCCCATCTTCTATAAAATCTTCAAGTACAGTCCTACCTAAAATTCTTTCAGACAATGGCTCAATTATATCTTCACCTTCTTTTAAATCATCAGCTAGGATACCATTAATGGTACCACAATCTGTCTCAGATATAACTACATCTTGTGCAACATCAACTAATCTACGAGTTAAGTATCCAGCATCAGCTGTTTTTAAAGCTGTATCAGCTAGACCTTTACGGGCACCGTGAGTAGAGATAAAATATTCCTGCACAGAAAGGCCCTCTTTGAAATTTGAAGTAATTGGAGACTCAATGATTTCACCTTTACCACCAGTCATAGACTTTTTAGGTTTAGCCATCAACCCTCTCATACCGGCCAGCTGTTTAATCTGGTCTTGAGAACCACGCGCGCCAGAATCTGCCATCATAAAAACAGAATTAAAACCTTGATCGTTTGATTGGAGACCTTCCATCATTTTCGCAGCTACACTATTAGTTGCGTGGGTCCAAATATCAATAATTTTATTATATCTTTCACCATCAGTTAACACATGTCGTTTAAATTTATCTTGTATCGCATCAACTTCTTTTTGGGCGGCATCAATAATAGAATCCTTTGCATCTGGTATTAAAATATCACTTACTGCAATGGATACACCAGCTCGAGTTGAGGCTTCAAAGCCAATATTTTTTAACTTATCTAAAAATTCTACTGTTTTTTGGTTCCCCGCAACGAGGTATGTCTCATTCACTAGCTTACTTAAACGCTTTTTATCTAAAATATCATCA
>CAJJBS010000067.1 GCA_905182385.1 Fidelibacterota bacterium TCS55 | reverse complement strand
CATTTTTAGATATTACTGATAGAGTTGTTCGTCCTGGTAGACCAGGAGATGAGCGCGGCCTATTAGGTTTTGCATTTCATCCTGATTACGATAAAAATAAAAAATTTTATGTCAATTATATAAATAAGGATGGATATACTATAGTCTCAGAATTTTCTGCACAAAGTAACCTGGTTGCTAATTCTTTATCAGAAAGGACTGTATTTGATCTTAAACAACCTTATGGTAATCATAATGGTGGGCATATGCAATTTGGGCCAGATAATTATTTATATATTTCTATTGGTGATGGTGGTAAAAGAGGAGACCCTCTTAACGCAGGACAGGACCTTAACACTTTATTTGGTAAAATAATAAGAATTGATATAAATAAAGTCCCCTATGGCATTCCAAAATCAAACCCATATTATGGGCAAAAAAATAAACGTGGTGAAATTTGGGCATGGGGATTTCGAAATGTTTGGCGTTTTTCTTTTGACAGAAAAATTGGTGATATTTATTATGGCGACGTAGGTCAAAATAAATGGGAAGAGATAAATTATGAGCCCTATAATAGTAAGGGCGGTAACAATTATGGGTGGCGAATTATGGAAGCTTCTAAATGTTATAATCCAGAAAAAAACTGTGATGAAAAAGGCCTAACTCTTCCTATTCATGAATACCCTAATGATGCTAATTATATGGTTGTTCTTGGTGGAGGCTCTCAAACTAATTCTGATGGATGCTCTGTAACTGGTGGATATGTTTATAGGGGGAGTAAAATTAAAGGTTTAAATGGCTATTATATTTTTGGCGATTACTGCTCTGGTAATATTTGGACATTCAAAGTTATTAATGATAAAGCTACTAGTCTTACCAATAGGACTAAAGAAATAAACTTAGGGAATGGAGAGTTCACAACTTATATATCTTCTTTTGGTGAAGATGCAGATGGCGAATTATATATTGTTGAATACAACGGTGGAATATATAAAATAGACCAAGGCGATTAAGGCCCTGTCCATGAAAAAAGCCCAATGAAAATGAAACCTGCTATTAAAATCCAAAATTTAAAGAAGAACTATGGAGAGACAGTTGCCTTAAAAGGTGTAAATATTTCAATCAAAGATGGGGAGTTTTTTGGTCTTTTGGGACCAAATGGTGCTGGAAAAACAACTACCATTAATATTTTAACAGGTTTGGTTAGAAAAGATGAAGGCGTAACTGAAATATTTGGTAAAGACATTGTTTCTGATTATCGATTTACACGCGCACAGGTTGGAATTTCAGCCCAAGAATTTACTCAAGACTGGTTTTTCCCTTTGGATCGTCTTCTTTATTTTCAAGCAGGCTATTATGGAATACCAAAAGAAAAAGCAAAAGATCAAGTTAATGAATTGCTAGTTAGATTAGGCCTTGAAGAAAAAAGGAGCTCTCGCCTTAGACAGCTTTCTGGTGGGATGAAAAGACGATTTCAAATAGCTAAAGCATTAGTACATGATCCTAAAATTTTAATTCTTGATGAACCGACAGCGGGTGTTGACGTAAAGCTTCGCCATGAGCTTTGGGAATATTTTAGAGAACTCCATAATGCTGGAAAAACTATTCTACTTACCACTCATTACATTGAAGAAGCAGAGTTGCTTTGTGATAAAGTAGCTATTATTGATAAAGGTCAAGTTATCAAGGAAGGTTCTCCAAAATCGCTTACTCGCCAATCAGGTAAATCAGGTATTAATATAAGTTTATCTGATGAAAATATAGATTTTGAAAGTGTTTTAAGCGATTTTACTTTTACAAATAATGAAGGTGAACTCCACTTTACTACTAAAGAGCCAGAAGAAAATTTGCCAAAAATAATTAATTTACTTACTAATGCAGGCTGTCACATTCAACGAGTGGAAACGACCAAGTCTTCATTGGAAGATGTTTTTCTAAGCCTTACAGGTAAAGGAATAAATGAATGAAATTTAAAATAGGTTCGCGATGAATTGGGTTGGCTTCTCAACTTTAACTCTTCGTGAAGTAGGGAGATTCTTTTCTGTATATCGGCAAACGGTTATCCCTGGCCTTATATCTTCAATTCTATATATTTTAATATTTGGATTTACTTTAGAACGTCGAATATCTAGTATTGATGGTATACCTTATACTTTGTTTATCATACCCGGATTAATCATGATGAATACTTTATCAAATGCAACTTCAAACTCATCTTCGTCAATGTTACAAATGAAGCTACTAGGGCAGCTGCCTGATCTTTTACAAGCTCCCCTTTCTAGTTTTGAAATATCGCTAGCTTATATCATCGGAGGCATGGTTCGAGGAACTGTAAATGGAATTTTAATTCTTTTAGTTGGTGTCGTACTAAGCGATATGACTATTACTCAACCATTCGCGACTATTGGCTTCATAATGCTTGTCTCTTGGGCTTTCTCTAGCATTGGACTCATCCTCGGCCAAATGGCGGAAAGCTGGGATCAATTAGCTACTATGCAAAACTTCTTTTTAACTCCTTTAAGTTTTTTAGGTGGTATTTTTTATTCAATAAAAATGTTACCAGATTGGGCGCAAAGCGTAAGCTTTTTCAATCCTATTTATTATATGATCAATGGTTTACGTTATACAATTCTTGGCGTTTCAGATTCAAATCCAAGCACAAGTTTCATAATTGCAATTATAATGACAATCGGGTTTACTGTAATTGCTATAATGTTAATGGAAAATGGGAAAAAAATCAAAGAATGATTGTAAAGTTAATTTTTCTTTCCCTAATATTAAATGTTCAAAAAATTTCAGCTCAAAAAGATTCTACGCTTACATGGAAACATTATACAAGGGGTGGTTTTGCAAAAACAGATTCCTCTATTGGAGGCTTTGGTTACTATAGAATAAATCGTCAAACAAATAAAACATTTAGAGACTTGAGAGTTTTTAGTTACAACTTAAAAAATGATTCTTTTATATATATTCGTTATAAAACCAGTGATAAATATTCTAGTCGTCCAAAGTTCTATCGTTACACAACAAGCTCTTACAGAAAAAATACTCGAGCAAAGGTCGCTCTTCAATATCATTTTAATCAAGGCCTTGGATATTTTATTAATAACTATCAGAATGGTTTGATTAATTTTGAGTTAGGGCATGCTTTTGATATATCTGATTATTTGAATGCTACTAGAAAAACCTCTTATCTAAAATTAGGCTTTTTCTGGGACCATGATACAAAGTGGTTTTCAACTAAACTTGAAGCAGAACATTTTGAACAAATTAGTGAAATTGTTGAAAATAATTTATCTAGAAACCAATTTTTATTTGAAATGATTATTCCTTTAAAACATAATTTTTCTATTAATATAAATTATGAACTAGAAGACTACCATAGAAAAAATCAGATTGATGCTTCTTCAACCACAATTGCAATCGGATGGAAAGGAAACCTAAGCTGGAGTCTTTAAACTATTTTATTTAAAATGTTTATGGTTTTGGTATAAAAGCTAAAATTGTACGAGGGTGCTCATCGACAACTATTAAAAACCCCTTATCATCAAGACGGACAAGACCCTCCCAATTACGCGATTTTTCTTCAAGAGATATTAGAATTGGCGGGCTAGTAGTTCGAACTACTTTATCTCCCAAAATTTTATATTCAACTAAACGCTCAACATGCTCATATTTATTATGAGTAACCCCTTCTTTTAAATCTTTAACTGGGTTTAATCGATCTTTTTCTCCAGGCCAAAAATAATTTAATCCCCAAAATTTATTTTTTGAATCCACTGATGAAACATCCGTTAACCTATATTCTAAATTAGGAAATGGAATAGATGATTTAAGTTCTAATGATGAGTTAAATAATAAAGCAGATGGGGCTTTATTTACATTCACACCATTAGCTTCATACAAAACCATTAAATGATATTTATATTTCAATATGCTTTCAAAGCCCATATTTTTAATATTTGTAGACATGGGAATTTCTTTAACTTCTTTTGAAGCAACAATCAACTTCCTATTGCTAAAATCTAGTTTGCCTTTTACTAGGAAACTTTTCATTACACCATTATTCTTAGACTCAATAACCAGATATGCTTTATTACCAGAAAAAGTAATTGCTTCAAAACCTTGAAAGCCTTCTATCATTTTTTCAAAACTTGGTAATTCAAGTTTTATTTTTTCCGGATTTAAAGAGATCTCTTGGCTACTTTCAATCCATTTAATTATGCTCTTTTTATTTAAATAATAAAAACAAGGGTCATCTTTGTTCACATATTGAGGCATTAAAATAAGATTGTCTTTATACCAAGCCAAACCTGACATTTCAAGAGATCTATCTTTTGCTTCACCGGTTAAAGGTATTTCAATTGGAACTATTTCTTGACTAAAAAGACTTTGAAATAAAATTAGTCCAGCGATAATAATGACTCTCATATTATTTTAAATACTCCAATTATTTGTTATTCCAATCCAGGATGATAAGCTTTTTCTAAATTTAATTTAATATCTTCTAGATTCATCCACACTGGCTTCATTTTATGTTTGGCAAATAATTTAGCTTGATCATCATAATGAAAAGAAGTTGAATCTTGAGTTGCTGTACCAAATTGATGAATACTCTGTGCAAAAACATTACCGTTTTTATCCCATTCAACTATTTCAAAATAGCAATCACCAGCTATTCCAACTTTATCTCTTACTTCTTGTTTAGAGTAAACAGCTCTAAGTACATCAGGCCCTCCACTTAATGCGAGGTTTGTATTCCCTCTTTTTAACCTTTGAATATCTCCCCATTTAACTTCAATTTTACCAAAAGCTGCTTTTGTCCAGGTTATTATATCTTTTAATCGATTCATATTTTTATCGTAATCATATATATATTTAGCAGGATCATAAACTGGACGTATTGTTTCATAAGCTAAATGCATAGCTATTGTAGTGCTATCTGTATTTAAATCCCAATTTCTCATCAATTTAAGTGCTTCATTGATATCTTTATCTTGACTAACGGCTTCATTGAGAAATCTATTTAAGTTTATTGCTAAGACTGAATTCTTAGAGTAATAGGTGTCAAATTTATTATTATAAAATTCTTCTTTTGTAATGGACTTATCTTCACTAAAAAGCTCTATTACCCTCAATGCTCGATTTGTTTGAAATGTTTCTATACCCATGTGTTTAGGGAAAGATGCTTCTTTTGGGTTATCATCACCATCTGTTGCCAAAAATGGTGAACTATTACAATTTTGCAAGAAACCTGAGATTGGATTAAGCACTTGAGGTAATTCTTCAAATTTATAATAATCTTTCCATATCAAGGACTCTTGGTCGCCTGGTAATATACCGCTCCAATCATAATTAATATTTCGTTTGGGTAATAGTGCATTATAAACATAAAATATATTTCCAACTTTATCAGCATAGACTGTATTAAACATGGGTAAAGCCATCATTTTCATTGCATTAGTAAAGTCTTTAAGATTTTTTGATTTATTCATTCTAAACCATTGCTCTACATGCCGAACTTCTCCAGAACCAGAGAACCGAATTGCAAATGCTCCTTGCTCATTTCTAATCACAGGTCCATGAATTGATCGTAAAGCTTCACGATGGAAGGTCCAACTAAATGGTCCAATTAATTTAACCGGGATTGATATTTTACTAACTTGAAGATCTTTCCACTCGCCTTCAAAAAAATATTTATTTTTATTTTCAGGGTTAATTTCTAATTCATACACATCAATTAAATCCGGACTATTTACTGTATGACTCCAACCAAGATTTTTATTATGCCCAACCAAAACTACAGGAGAACCTGGGAATAACCCTCCATTTACATTCCAACCTTCCTCACTATGAAGATGTGCTTCATACCAAGCTACTGGACCAGTCCAAGGTTGATGTGAGTTAATTGCTAATCTTGTAAATTGATCAGCCGACCTACTAGGGCTCACGGCAATTACATTTGACCCAAGTAAGGTATTGTCAAAGGGATTCTCTATTTTCAATTTATTATTTAATGCAATATTAGGATCTTCATTAATTACTAATTGCCCTAAAACTTTGTCCAAACCAAACATTAGTGGAGTTCGGTGCACAAAACCAGCCACAACATCTTTCCCATCTATTGGAAACATTCCCCTAATTACTTCATTTGGGTGAAGCAATGCATAATGATTTAATCCATCCGCATAAGCTTCACAAATATCTTGAACTTCTTTAGATATATCTTTTGAATATCTGTCTTCAACAACTTGCCAAATTTTTAACAATTGAACCATATAATCATTTGGTGCTGCATCTTTACCATATTCCAAAGCGAGACGACCTTTAAGTGCAAGCATGATATCTTGAATCGTTTTAAAATCATCTTCAGCATGTGCATATGCAAGCCCGTAAGCAGTATCTCCGTCTTTATTCCCAAATATATGTGGAACGCCCCAGGTGTCCCTGTAAATCGTAACGTTATAGTTTAAAAAATCATTTTCTGAAATTGGTTCAGTAAAAAGAGGAGTATAAAGTTTAAAACCAAGCAATGTAGCTAATGTTAAGATGCTTGCGAGTAATAATTTAGTTACCATAATGTTAATTTAATTCCAAAGTTTCTATGCCTAGAACCTGTAGCTCTTGTTTAAGTAAATTATCATTTTTGTAATGTATTGTATTCCAGCCTAGTTTTTTAGCAGCATCGATATTTTCAATGAGATCATCAATTAATAATGATTCTGACGCTACAGCATTTGAAGACTTTAACGCTTTACTATATATATTTGGGTCTGGTTTTCTTAATCCAACTTCAAAAGAATAAATTGCACCATTAATAAATTCAAAAAAATCAGAAAATAATTTTAATTTATTATTAATATGCTTGGGATTCGTATTAGAAAGAAGCCAAATATTATAGTCCATTGATAAAAATTTTAAAAGTTTAATCGTCTTTTTTTCTTTCCCTAAAAGCTTATCCCAGCCTCTCCAAAAATCACTTTTTTTTAGACAGCATGGCTGCGGAAGGGCACTTTTAAAACCATAAAAAAATTCTTCATTTGAAATTTTTCCGGTTTCATAATTATTGTGTAAATCAGCAGAGAATGCTTTAATTATTTCTTCTTTTTTCAAATCTGCACTATCGGCCCAGTATTGGATACAGTCTTCAGGATAAATATTAATAAGGACATTTCCAATGTCAAAAAAAATAACTTTTACCATCTTATGTTTTTGAGCATACATATAATTGAAGTAAGCTATTTTCATCAAATAGCTCTCCATTATAATCCCCTTTTTTTTCATTAATAATAAAACCTGTTTCCGTTAAAATACGGTCCATCGTATCTGGATAAATAATACTCATGGCAAATTCATATTCATATGTTGTCTGTTTTTTTTCATTTTCAAAAAACCAATTAATATAACTGATTTCTTTTAGTTCGTCAAATTCACTAGTTTGCCAAATTATATATTTTCCTTCAGATGGATGATCAATGACCATTTCTTTGTATTTTTTCTTTGAATCTCTATATATGAATTCAGGGTCAGGAATGAAAATATCTAAAATAAATAATCCATCATTAGAAAGGTGTTTTTTTATTGACTTTAAACATGCTTTCATATCTTTTTGGTTTAATAAATGAAGAAAAGAATTAAAAGGAAGTATTATTAAATCAAATTGTTGACCTAATGAGAAGTTTCGCATATCTCCATAAATAAAATTTCCCTTTGAGTATTTTTCTTGTGTAAAACTAATAAATTTTGGGCTTATGTCTAAGCCAGTATAGTTATGCCCTGAATTAATAAGTGGTTCTGCAACTCTACCTGTTCCACTCGCAATTTCTAAAATTTTTCCCTTACAATTGTTTGCCCAATCAAGGTAAAAAGGGATGTCATCTTTTTTATTCTTTGTGCATAAATCATAAAAAATTGGATTATTATACATTTGAATTTTCATTCTATTTTTAATTATTATTTAATAATTAAATACAAAAAATTTAAGCGGATAAAGCCCAAAGTAAATTATAATTCAGCCTTAATTAATTTCCGCTCTTTAGCAATTTTCTTTTTATTCTCACCTCTTTCAGCTAGTATATCTAATATATCTAAAGCTTGATAATAAAGGCCTTGGCTTTTGAGTACTCTTACTAATGTAAAAGTTGCTAAACGAGGACTAATTGTTACGTTTTCTATGTTTAAATCTTTTTTTTTGGCGGTTTTTCTTTATCAGTTTTTTTTAAAACTGTATTTTTTTTGTTTTTTTTTGAATTTAAGTAATCTTTTGCAAACTGATTGTTTGGGTCAACTTTCAATGCCTTTTTCCAGCTCGAATTAAGTGTGACCGCCGATCTTTTAAGTTGCTCTTGAACCATTGGAAGTCCTGAAGCAGCTGATTTATGACTAGGGTCTTGGTTTAATACTTTTTTCATCCACTTCTCTGCCATTGATAAGTTTCCAAGGCCCATTTCAGCTTGTGATAAAATATAGTAGCCATCTAAACAATCAGGATTATGTCCTAATCCTATTTCACAAACTCTTTTAGCTCGATCATATTCACCTTTAGTCTGATATATTTCTGCTAAAACTGGAAATAAAACTGTATCAAAATGATTAGAAAAATATAGCTCGAGTTCTGTTAGGTTTTTAAGGTCCATTTATCTTCTATTTGTCTCAACCCATTTATTAATATAATCGATAGTTTCTTTAACTCGTGTACCTGGTCCAAATAATTTACCCATTCCTAACTTTTCTAGCTCTTTAATATCTTTGGGGGGGATAATACCACCACCTACTAATAAAACATTATCAAGACCTTTTTCTTTCATAAGGTTAAGGACATTAGGAAAAATGGTCATGTGAGCATTATTTAAGCTTGATAATGCTATAACATCCACATCTTCCTGAAGAGCAGCGGACACAATCATAGCGGGTGTTTGTCGCAATCCTAGATAAATTACTTCCATACCCGTATCTCTATATGCAGCAGCCAAGACCTTAATTCCTCGATCATGCCCATCTAAACCTGGCTTCGCCATTAAAATTCTTACTTTTCGTTTCATAGTTTCAATCTAATTTATGGTAAAAATTACAATGAAAAGATGTTTTAGTCGATATAGAACAGATATCAATCTGAAACCCAGATATTCTCTTTTCCATATGTGTCGCGTAGTTTTTTTAGAAAAGTTGAATTTACTGATACTTTCACATTATGTGCATATATTCGTTGCTTCTTACCTAGGTCAGATATTAAATGAAACATTAGACCGCAATTACCTTTGTGTTCTTTCGCCATATCTAACAAAGCATCTACATCTGCGGGCGTCATTTGGTTTGGCTCAAGACGGACATTAATATTTTTAGAAAAGATCTCTCGAGCTCTTTCAACAGGAACAATCTCATCTACTATTAATTTTAAATCAGAAAAATCTGTATCATCCGTTGGCTTACCTGTAATAAAAACAACTGAGTCATTTTTTATTAGTTCTTTATATTTAGCATATGAATCACTAAATGCTAAAATCTCAGCCTGTCCACCAAGACAATCTAGTTTAAAAAAAGCCATTTGATTATTCTTACGATCAAAATGCATTTTTAATTCTGTTATAGATCCACCAACTCGAACTTTATCACCATTTCCACCAATTTTTTTATCAATAAAGTCAAAAGTTGAGTATTCTTCAAGTTCTTCAGCATGCTTTAGTAAAGGATGTCCAGATAAATACATACCAAGAACTTCTTTTTCTTTTTCTAACAATTGACTTTCAGGCCACTCCTCAATATTTGGCAAAGAGGGAACCATTGACATCTCTTCACCTTTAATGTTTGTTCCACCAAACAAGTCAACTTGATTCCTTGCTTTATTATCTTGAATTGTTTGACCATATTTCAAGGCAGTCTCAATAACTGCATTTTTCTGAGCTCTATTACCCTTAAGTCCATCCATTGCGCCAGACATATTTAAGCTTTCTAAAACTCTGCGATTGACTGATTTCAGACTTACCTTTGCTGTAAAATCAAATATAGAATCAAATTTCTTATTTTTTAAACGTGAGGCTTTTATCTGCTCAAGAGCTTTAGTACCCACATTTTTAATAGCGTTAAGACCAAAAGAGATAACTTTTTTATTAACTGGTCTAAAATTTATATCTGAAACATTTACATCTGGTGGGTCAACTTCAATTTTTAGCTTCCTACATTCATTAATTAAAATTACGATTCTATCAATATTTGACATTTCACTTGTTAAGTTTGCACTCATAAATTCAGCTGGATGATGAGTTTTAAGCCATGCCGTTTGATATGCTACATAAGCATAAGCTGTTGAGTGACTCTTATTAAAT
>CAJJBS010000066.1 GCA_905182385.1 Fidelibacterota bacterium TCS55 | reverse complement strand
GATAAGTATGATGTTGATTACACTTTTAAACAAAAATCAGTTGATTGGACTGGATATTTTTTAAATTTTTTGCCATGGATAGCAATACTTGCATTTTGGATTTTTATTATGAAGCGTATGCAGAGTGGTGGTGGAGGTATGAAATCAATTTTTAACTTTGGAAAAAGTAAAGCAAAAATATGGACTTCTGATATGCCCAAAGTAACTTTTAATGATGTTGCGGGTTGCGTGGAAGCAAAAGAAGAACTAGAGGAAGTTGTTGATTTTTTACAAAAACCAAAACGTTACGAAAAATTAGGTGCAAAAATTCCAAGAGGTCTTCTATTGATTGGCCCTCCAGGAACAGGAAAAACATTATTAGCACGAGCTATAGCAGGAGAAGCAAAAGTTGCCTTCTTTAGTTTAAGTGGCGCTGATTTTGTAGAAATGTTTGTTGGAGTAGGTGCTTCAAGAGTTAGAGATCTTTTTGAGCAAGGTAAAAAAAATCAACCATGTATAATTTTTATTGATGAATTAGATGCAGTTGGTAGACAACGTGGAGCAGGCTTGGGTGGTGGGCATGATGAACGAGAGCAAACATTAAATGCATTATTAGTTGAAATGGATGGTTTTGAATCAAGTGAAAATATTATTTTAATGGCAGCTACAAATCGTCCAGATGTTCTTGACGCAGCTTTACTTAGACCAGGTAGATTTGATAGACAAGTTGTAGTAGGGGTTCCTGATTTAAATGGTCGATTAGGAATTTTAAAAATTCATACTAAAAAAATTGTTTTAAATAAGAAAAAAATTGATTTAAAGGCTATTGCTAAAGGTACTCCAGGTATGGTAGGTGCTGATCTTGAAAATATTGTAAATGAAGCAGCACTACTAGCGGCAAGAAAGAAAAAAAAATCAGTTGATATGGATGACTTTGAAGAAGCAAAAGATAAAGTAATGATGGGTGTTCAACGTAAAAGCGTTGTGTTAACTGAAGATGAAAAGAAAACTACTGCTTATCATGAGGCTGGTCATACTCTAGTCGCTGCATTAACAGAAGGTGCAGATCCAGTTCATAAAGTAACTATTATTCCTCGTGGACAAGCTTTGGGTGTAACTATGCAACTGCCTATTGATGAGAAGCATGGATATGCAAGAGGTTATATTGAAGGTCGATTGGCTATTCTAATGGGTGGGCGTGCAGCTGAGGAATTAATTTTCAATGAATTAACGACTGGAGCAGGAAACGATATTGAACAAGCAACACAAATAGCAAGGAAAATGGTTTGCGAATGGGGAATGAGTGATGTGCTTGGCCCAATGACTTTTGGAAAAAAGAATGAAGAAATATTCCTTGGAAGAGAAATTCAGAGTCACAGAGACTTCTCTGAAGTTACAGCTAGAATGATTGATGAAGAGGTTGTCAGGATTGTAAGGAAAGCAAAATCAACAGCAGAAAAAACTTTGGATAAAAATAGTCATTTACTTCATAACCTTGCCAAGGCTTTACTTGAATTTGAAACTATTGATGGAAATGATGTTCAAGCTATATTGGCAGGAAAAGCAATTAAGCGCTCAAAAAATGGTTTAGTAAAAAAAATAAAAACCAAGTCTTCTAAAATAAAAAAATAAAATAATTAGCACATTTAAATGATAATTATTTTTCTAAGATTTTTTGAATAAAAAAATTTTTAAATCTTGGCTTAATCTCCCATCTAAAAGCCTTATAATGGGTATTCTAAATGTAACCCCAGATTCTTTCAGTGATGGTGGTCAATTTACAAGCTCTCAGCAAGCAACAGATTTTGCTATTAAGATGATCAATGAGGGTGCAGATATAATTGATATCGGAGGAGAATCTAGTCGACCAGGCGCCAAACCTGTTCCCCTTGATGAAGAGTTAAAACGTATTAAGCCTGTTATTAAATCAATCAGAGAACAAACAGATTGTCTTATTTCAATTGATACTTATAAAGCTTCAGTTGCAGAAGCAGCCATAGATCTTGGCGTAGATATAATAAATGATATTACAAGTTTATCTTATGATCAATCTATGGCAAATCTAGTTTCAACTAGAAAAGTACCTATCATTTTAATGCATATGCAAGGTTCTCCTCAGAATATGCAGTTAAATCCTAGTTATAATAATTTAATTAATGATTTAATTATCTTTTTTAAAACTAAAATTGAAATTGCCAATAAAGCTGGAATCCTAGATAATATGATTATTATAGATCCAGGTATTGGCTTTGGAAAAAGTGTTGAAGATAATTTTGAAATTATCCGTGAGTTAAAGCAAATTAAAGCTATGGGATATCCGATTTTATTAGGGCCTTCAAGAAAATCTTTCATTGGTGAAGCACTTAATCTACCAGTTAAAGATAGATTAGAGGGTACGATGGCTTCAATTACTGTAGGTATAATTAATGGCGCGAATATTGTGCGTGTCCATGATGTAATTGAGACAAAACGAACGGTATTAATACTCGAAAAATTATTAGGTGAAGACTAAATGGTTTTATTTCAAATAGGCTTTCTGACCATTACACTAATTGATATAATCGATTTACTTTTAGTTAGTTGGCTTTTCTTCAAAATTTATATTTATTTTAAAGGGACACGTGCTGGGCAAATGCTTGCTGGACTTATTTTTTTGATGTTATCTTCTTTTCTGTTTAATGCATTTGGGTTAAGCGCCTCCTCTTGGTTGGTTAATCAATTTCAAACAGTTTGGGTAGTAGCATTTGTTATTTTGTTTCAGCCAGAGCTTAGACGTTTATTAATCTATGTTGGGCAAACGCGTTTTTTTCAAAAGATTTTTAGAGTTGGCACCTCTCGAACTATTTTATCTATAGTTGAAGCATCAATTCAATTGCAAGAAAGACATTGGGGTGGTTTAATTGTTATTCAAAGAGAGACTGGTTTAAGATCTTATAAAGAACAAGGTACCCAGTTAAAAGCAGAAGTAACAGCTCCGCTTCTTGTTTCAATATTTAACCCAACTTCTCCACTTCATGATGGAGCGGTAATTATACAAAATGATATTATTGATGCAGCCGCTTGTATATTGCCTCTTACTGAAAGTAGCATGGTAGATCCTGAGATGGGTACAAGACATCGCGCAGCACTAGGGATATCTGAAGAGACTGATGCTATAGTGGTCCTAATATCTGAAGAAAAAGCAAGAATATCAGTTGTTGAGGATGGCCGAATAGCTCATATAAATGTAGATGAAATTGGTTTGCGTAAATATTTAAATGATAGAATGTTTATTGCCTCTGGTGATTAATTTTAATTATTAAAATTTAAAAAAAAAGTGTCTGTTTTAAGCTATACAATTATTAGTGTTTTAATTATTAGTTCAATATCAATGATTGGATTAATAACATTATCTTTATCTAATAGAATTTTGGATAAACTAATTACCTATTTAGTTAGTTTTGCTACAGGAACATTATTTGGAGGAGCTTTAATTCATCTGCTACCTCAAGCTTATGCATCAAATATGAACTCACTATATGTATCCTTGTGGACGATTACCGGACTTTCAATATTTTTTATTATGGAAAAATTTTTTCGCTGGAGACATTGTCACCATCCTACGACTAAAGCGCATTTACATCCAATCGTTCCCATGAATATTTTTGGTGATACGATTCATAATTTTATTGATGGTGTTCTTATTGCAATTAGTTTTACTGCAAGTATACCATTGGGAATTGCTACGTCAGTGGCAGTTCTTTTCCATGAGATTCCTCAAGAAATAAGTGATTTTTCAATATTGATTAAAGGTGGTCTTTCAGTTAAAAAAGCTTTATTAGTTAATGTTTTAGGTGCGTCTGTTTCTTTAGTTGGTGCATTAATTGCACTTCAAATGGGAAAAAATATCAATGGTTTTACAAATGCATTAATTCCATTTACTGCTGGAGGTTTTATATATATAGCTGGTTCAGACTTAATACCAGAATTACATCACGACACTGAAATATCAAAATCTTTGATGCAGCTAATTATGTTAATTTTTGGTGTAGTTATTATGACTTTACTAGAATTGATATTTTAAACATTTTATCTAAGAGCATCTAACGATTGATGTAAATTTTATACATGGAATTAATTGAACTAAAAGATAGATATAAGATTGCAGAAAAAAAATATTTAGAATTGCGGAGGTACCTTTGACTTTACTCTGAAGCAAAATAAATTAGAAAAACTGCGAAAAGATTCTTTATCACCAGATTTTTGGAATGATAATATGTCTGCATCAGCTCATTTAAAAAAAATCTCATTTTTAGAAAAAGAAATAAAATTATGGCAAGATTTAGAATTAGGAAAAGGTGATGTTGAAGTACTATTAGAATTTGCAGAGTTAGGTGATACATCAATTGATGAAGTAAATAAAGAATTAGAAAAATTCATCAATACTATTGAAGATATAGAACTAAAAATGATACTTGGAGACTCTGATGATATTCAAGATGCAATTATTACAATTCATCCAGGAGCAGGTGGAACAGAAAGTCAAGATTGGGCAGAAATGCTTTATAGAATGTATTCTCGCTGGATTGAAAGAAAAGGATTCAATAAAGAAATTCTAGATTATCAACCGGGTGATGAAGCAGGAATTAAAGATTTAACTATGGAAATAAAAGGTGATTATGCTTTTGGACTTTTAAAAGCAGAAGTTGGAGTTCATCGATTAGTTAGAATATCGCCATTTGATTCTAATAGTAGGCGTCACACATCATTTGCTTCAGTTTTTGTATATCCATCTACGAATGAAGAAATTGAAATTGAGATTGATCAAAGTGAATTAAGGATTGATACTTATAGAGCTAGTGGCGCAGGTGGTCAACATGTAAATAAAACAGATTCAGCTATTAGAATCACACATATGCCTTCAGGAATTGTAGTTCAGTGTCAAAATCAACGAAGTCAACACAAAAATAAAGCATCAGCTTTAAAAGTTTTAAAAGCGAGACTATAT
>CAJJBS010000065.1:444-3761 GCA_905182385.1 Fidelibacterota bacterium TCS55 | reverse complement strand
TGGATGGAGCAAGAAAAAGAAAGAGGAATAACTATTACATCTGCGGCAACAACTGCTATTTGGGATGACCATAGAGTTAATATTATTGATACTCCTGGCCATGTTGATTTTACAGTTGAAGTTGAACGATCGCTTCGAGTTTTGGATGGCGCATGTGCCGTGTTTTGCGCGGTTGGAGGTGTAGAACCTCAAAGTGAAACAGTGTGGAGACAAGCAGATAAGTATGACGTTCCTCGTATTGCATTTATTAATAAAATGGATCGCACTGGAGCAGATTTTTTTAATGTATTAGAAATGATAAAAGAAAGATTGGGAGCCAATCCCTTGCCTGTTGTTTTACCAATAGGCGCTGGTGATATTTTTACTGGAATCATAGACCTTCTAGCTATGAAAGCTATTTTATACAATGAGTCCTCCTTGGGTGCTCATTTTGAGATTGGGGATATACCAAGCGATATGCTTGAAGAAGCCGAAAAATGGAGACATCATTTAATTGAAGAAACGGCTAGCTACGATGAAGATTTACTAGAAAAATATTTAGCAGAAGAAGAAATTACGGTAGATGAATTAAAAGCAGCTATTAGAAAAGGTTGCTTGGATAATACTTTTGTTCCAACATTCTGTGGTTCTGCTTTTAAGAATAAAGGAGTTCAAAGGTTGCTTGATGCGGTAGTCGACTTCCTGCCTTCTCCTTTAGATATTGGCGAGATAACAGGTTTTAGCCCTGATGATTCAGAACTTAAAATAACTCGCATGCCTAGCGAAGATGAGCCTTTCAGTGCTCTAGCTTTTAAGGTGATGACTGATCCATATGTTGGTAGGCTAACATTTATGCGTGTTTATTCTGGCTCACTTGATGCGGGTTCTTACGTCGCTAATCCAAATACAGGTAAGCGTGAAAGAATCAGTCGCATTCTTTTAATGCATGCTAATAAAAGAGAAGAACTAGAAAAAGCTTCTGCTGGTGAGATTGTTGCGGCCGTTGGCCTTAAAAATTCTCACACAGGTCACACTCTTTGTGAAGAGAAAAAAGAAATTATTTTAGAGTCTATGGAATTTCCTGAGCCAGTAGTTGAAGTTTCTGTGGAGCCCGCAACGAAAGCAGATCAAGACTCATTGTCTAAAGGTTTGGGGAAACTAGCGGAAGAAGATCCTACTTTTAAAGTGTCTATTAATCCTGATACGGGACAGACGATTATTGCTGGTATGGGTGAGTTGCATTTAGAAATATTGGTTGATAGGCTTCTTCGTGAATTTAATGTTCAGGCTAATGTCGGAACACCTCAAGTGGCTTATACTGAAGCAATCACAAAACGTGTAGAAAAAATTGATGTAAAGTTTGTTCGTCAGTCTGGTGGACGTGGCCAATTTGGCCATGTAGTTATAAATGTTGAGCCAAATGTGGTTGGCGATGGTTATCACTTTGAGAATAAAATTACTGGTGGCGCTATCCCTCGAGAGTATATAAATCCTGTTAGCGATGGAATTCGAGAAGCTATAAAGAACGGTGTTTTGGCTGGTTATCCAATTGAAGATGTTCGTGTAGAATTAGTTTATGGTTCTTATCATGATGTTGATTCTTCCGAAATGGCTTTTAAAATTGCAGGTTCTATGGCTATTCAAGAAGCGTGTAAAAAAGCCGGTCCAGTCCTTATGGAACCAATGATGAAAGTAGAAGTGGTAGTTCCTGAAGAATATTTAGGGGACGTTATGGGGGATATAAACTCACGTCGTGGTAATATTGATAGTATGGGTCAGCGTAAAGATGCGCACGTTTTAAGCGCTGTAGTTCCACTCGCTAAAATGTTTGGTTATGCAACAGATTTAAGATCCATAACTCAAGGTCGAGCAGTTTTTCACATGGAATTCTCAAGTTTTAAAGAAGTGCCTAGCTCAGTAAAAGATGAAATCATTGAACAAGTACACGGTAAAGCTTCATAAAGAAATAGGATTAATATAAAATGTCAAAAGTAAAATTTGAACGAAGTAAACCTCACTTAAATATTGGTACTATTGGTCACGTCGACCATGGTAAAACAACGTTGACTGCAGCGATTACGATGACTCAGGCAAATAAAGGCTTGAGTGAAGTACGCTCTTTCGAAAGCATTGATAATGCTCCTGAAGAAAGGGAGCGTGGAATAACGATTCAAACTGCTCACGTTGAGTATGAGACGCCTAATCGTCATTATGCTCATGTGGATTGTCCTGGTCACGCTGATTATATTAAAAATATGATTACGGGTGCTGCCCAAATGGATGGAGGGATCTTAGTTGTATCAGCAGCGGATGGTCCTATGCCTCAAACGAGAGAACACGTTTTGCTTGCTCGTCAGGTAAATGTTCCTTCGCTTGTTGTTTTTATGAATAAAACAGATCAAGTAGACGATGAAGAGTTGGTAGAGTTAGTCGAAATGGAGTTACGTGATCTATTGAATGAGTATGATTTTCCCGGTGATGACATTCCTATTATTAAAGGTTCAGCTTTAAATGCGCTTAATAATATAACTGATGAAGCAGCTACTGCTTGTATTACTGAATTAATGGAAGCCTGTGATAGCTTTATCCCGGAACCAAAGCGTGATATTGACAAGCCTTTTCTAATGCCTGTTGAGGATGTCTTCTCAATTACAGGTCGTGGCACAGTAGGTACGGGTCGTGTTGAAAGTGGTATTGTAAAAGTGGGTGATGATGTTGAAATGATTGGAATGGGCGAAACGAGAAAAGTTGCAGTTACCGGCATAGAGATGTTTAGAAAGCTTTTAGATGAAGGTCGAGCTGGGGATAATGCAGGGTTATTGCTTCGAGGCGTAGATAAAGAAGATTTAACTCGAGGGATGGTTTTGGCTAAACCGGGGTCAATCACGCCGCATAAAAAATTTAAAGCGAGCGTCTATGTTCTGAAGAAAGATGAAGGTGGTCGTCATACTCCATTCTTTAATGGTTATCGACCTCAGTTTTATTTTAGAACAACTGATGTAACTGGCGTGGCAACTTTGCCAAGTGGGACTGAGATGGTAATGCCAGGTGATAATGTTGAGTTAGAGATTGAATTAATAACACCAATTGCAATGGATAAAGAGCTTCGCTTTGCAATCAGAGAAGGTGGCCATACAGTTGGCGCCGGTGTTGTAACAGAGATAGTAGAATAAGGTAGCATTTTATGGCTGGTAATAGTAAACGCGCAATAATACATTTAGAAAGTACAGTTGGTACTGGTTTTCGTTATACTGTAACAAAAAGTAAACGTCTGCATCCTGAGAGAGTTGAGTATCGTAAATATGATCCTGTTGTACGAAAGCACGTCATGTTTAAAG
>CAJJBS010000065.1:0-434 GCA_905182385.1 Fidelibacterota bacterium TCS55 | reverse complement strand
TAGCTATTCTTAAAAAAAATAGGAGTGTAGCTCAATTGGTAGAGCACCGGTCTCCAAAACCGGGGGTTGCAGGTTCAAGTCCTGTCACTCCTGCAAGTTATTCAAAGTAAAAGAATTAAGGCGAGATGAATAAGATAAAAAAGTTTTTTTCTGAAGTAAATCTTGAAATGAAGAAAGTTTCCTGGCCTACTTGGGTAGAGTTAAAAGGCTCAACTTTCGTGGTCATT
Organism: Fidelibacterota bacterium TCS55; assembly: GCA_905182385.1. Taxonomy (GTDB): domain Bacteria; phylum Fidelibacterota; class Marinisomatia; order Marinisomatales; family TCS55; genus TCS55. The sequence continues at coordinate 207 of CAJJBS010000065.1, read as the reverse complement.
TCATTTACTATAATAATTAGTTTATTTTTATTTTTCATCGATAGAATTTTAGCAACATTATTACAGGTACTGTTTTAATATGAATTGGTATACACTTAGAGTTATTTCTGGTAAGGAGAAGAAGATAAAAGAAAGCTTGCTTTTTGAGCTTGACTATCAAAAATTAGCAATTGAAGTAGGTGATATTTTAGTTCCTTCTGAAAATAT
>CAJJBS010000064.1 GCA_905182385.1 Fidelibacterota bacterium TCS55 | reverse complement strand
GTATTAGTTTTTTTAGCATACAAATAAACCTCTTTTTTTATAAAAAAGATAATTAGCCTGACTCAAAGCTTTAACTTTAAATATTGTAAGATTAATAAAGTTTTGCGGAGGGGGAGGGATTCGAACCCCCGATACCTTACGGTATGCTGGTTTTCAAGACCAGTGCAATCAGCCAGGCTCTGCCACCCCTCCTAAAACAATTTTTATATCAACAAAAGTAAAATGAAGTTAAAGTTATTATTACGACTCAACAAAATAAAATACTTATTTCATAAATGTCATTTTTTTAGTTCTAATAAAATCACCAGAACGAAGCTGATAAAGGTAAATACCCGAAGGAAGCATACTCCCATCAAATGTAACTTTATGTGTACCAGCCATTTTAAAACCTTTATCTAGTTCAATGAGATTCTCACCAAGCATATTATAAACTATAAGGCTAATATTGCCATCCTGAGGTAGTTCATACTGTATTTGGGTAGTAGGATTAAAAGGATTTGGATAATTTTGCTTAAGTTCAAATTTCTCTGGGATTACTGGATTCTCATTAATAGATAAAGAACCACCTTCTGATGCTTTAAGGATAAATAAACCTTCTTCAATAGAAGAGACTATAATTGTTCCACTGCTAAAGTATGGATAATTACTCCAAGAACCCACAAAAGAAGGTATATCACCTGACCTATATGTATCAAAATATGCAACTTCAACTGGAGCTTCTACATTATTAATATTTAACACTCTTAAGCCTGTTGAGTAATTAGATTGATAAAGCAGATTACCAACTACATAGTTATTGTGATCAATCGTATTCAAACCTGATTTATATATTGTTAAAACTTTAGGTGCATCAAGATCTGAAACATCAAAAATCACAGTAGTTTGCTCTGGGTCATTTCCATAATATTCGTTTAACTCATCATTAACAAAAAAGTAGCGATGATCTTCTGATAACCAGCCTTGGTGAACATAGCCAAAATTAAGTTGATCATATTTTGAAATAATTTTCAAATTAGATTTATCAGTTACATCCGCAATTCCTAAAGCAGTTTCATTACAAGTAAATGCAATTTCTTTACCATAATAATCTGAATCAGGTCCTCTATAGATGACAAATTGACCGTCGTGGACATAACCATCATTATATCTCCCAGTAGATTCATCTCCCAAACAACCTGAATAAGTTGGATTTGATGGATCATTAATATCAATAATATGAGCCCCACACATATATTCACTCTTTGAAGCAGAGCCTACTCCAACAGCATAAGCAAATCCAGTCTCTTCATTAATGGCAAGATTGTGAACAGATCCAACTTTATCGTAATGATACGTTTTTTCAAAAACTGTAAAATCAGTAACACCACGTAGCTGCGTAAGGTCAAATATTTGAATGCCATGATTATAAACATTATCAGCTACTATAAATGCGTGATCTTTATAGACTTTAATATCGCGCCATAATGAACTAACAGTTTCAGTAGGTAAAACACCAATTACAAATGGGTTAATAGGGTCAGTTACATCAACAAAAGACACACCGAGTAGAAGTCCCACTAATGCATACTCTTTTGAAGTCGTAGAATCTGTCCAGCCCCAAATATCATTTAATTCTGTATTATTGCCATTACTTAGTTCAGAAGGAGAAAGAAATGACATAAGATCAAGATTTTTGCAGTCATAATTATTCGCTAGTCCATTCTCACATGGAATTTTTTGCCCTGTAATACTTTGATTACGATTATCACTTGAAATATTATTAGATAATAACCACGTCCCAGATTCATTAATATCATATATATAAGCTTTTTCTCCATAGGTAGCTCCAATAATCAATTGGCCAGATTTAATATCAACCGTACGACCAAACTTGCCTTCATTGATAATATCAGGTGAATCAAAAATTTGAATTAAAGAATAGTCATTATCAATCATTTTAAATAAATAAGACTTTTCACCATTATAGTCACCAACTAATAAATTATCTTCAAATATTGAAATAGAGCTTGCAAAATATGAACCCTTGCTTTCATTTGGATTAATAACTTCTGCTTTTTTAATCCACGATTCATTTTCAAGTTGATAAATATCAAAAGCTCCATAACTGTTATAGCCAGGATAGCCAATAATCGCCTTATTATCACTTAATTCTACTGAATATCCATACCTACCTTTACTTTGATATTTTTCAGCTTTAAAAGTGCGCTTTTCTTCCCATATCAAATTATTAAATTCATATAAAACAGCTAGATTACCATTCCTACTGCCTATCAATAAACGATCACCTTTAACGGATATTGAATGACCGAAATAACCATCCTCTTGTATATCAGTGTGTGTAATTACGGATTCATATTTCCATTTATTATTGATAGGATCTTTAATGAAATGAAAAACTGCACCTTTCTCTTCATCGTAATATTGATCAGCAACAAAGATATGCTTATCTGTAATTACAACTTCAGATCCAAAATTACTTGTTACATTTGATATAGCTGGAATTAGCTCTTGAAGTAAATTCCATTCTTTATTAGATCTTTCATATAAAAAAACTTTTCCCTCAGCATTTGTACGATGAGGTGAGCCTACTAATAAATTATCATTTAAAGTATTAATTGAATGACCAAAGCTATATCCATATATTAGGTTATTTGGAGGAAAAACTTCTACAAGGTCAAGTTTTGATTCACCATTCTCATTGTATACATAAACCGATCCATTGTTTAATGAAGAACCTGTTTGACCAACAAAGAATGTACCATCTAAAATTTCCACATCTCCTGCGACACCAAAACCCAAAGAGTTGTGATCTCTAGATTTAGGATCTTCAGGATGCATCATCATTTTAAAACCAAATAAGAAAAGTGGAATTATTAAGAGAATTTTTCGCATTGATATTTCTTTATATTATGAATTTAATATTCTACGTATGCTAAAGTTTATTTAATCAGAAAAAATACTGATAATTTTATTATAAAAGATAACGTTAAAATCTGATTCGTAGTCACCTCATTTTTTTAATTAGAAGTAATCGATACTAACATTTTTTTGACGGAATAATTATAATCCACTTGCTGTTTTATGGTTTATTTAGAGTGCCAATAGGCTAAACCAATAAAAACGAACTGAAAAGGAAGTCTTCCCCAAGCAATAAGGGATGTTGTATT
>CAJJBS010000063.1 GCA_905182385.1 Fidelibacterota bacterium TCS55 | reverse complement strand
TGTGTATTTTTGGTAAAATTGAATTTATAAACTTTATTATAGGAAGTTGTACTAAGACCTATATATACAAGGCCAGTTGGTTTTTCTTTGCTTCCACCACCGGGACCAGCGATTCCAGTTGTTGATAATCCGATATCGACATTTAAATGCTTACGAACACCCTCAGCCATTTCTAATGCTACTTCCTTACTGACAGCTCCATTTTTATTCAATGTTTCTTTTTTTACATTTAATAAATTTATTTTAACCAAATTACTATAGGCTACAATACCACCTTTAAAATAAGATGAACTGTTAGGAGTGTTTGTTAATCTATCGCTTATTAAACCTCCAGTGCAAGATTCTGCCGTTGAAATAGTTTTATTCTTATTGATAATAGCAGCGCCTAATACGTCTTCTAATTCTATTTCGTCTTGAGCATAGTAATATTTATCTATTAAAGGTATGATTACATCAAGGAAGCTTACTAATATATTATTTGTATGTGAAGAAATACGTAAATCAACCCCTGTATAGCTAGGTAAAAAAGCTATACTTAAATCCTTACTCCTGAAATAAGGTTTTATAATTTCATATAGTGCTGATTCCATGATTCCAGTTGTACGAATTAATTTTACATGATTTTCTATTTTAGATATTTTTTTAATAATAGGTAGTATGTAATCATTCATCATCAATTTCATTTCAGATGGTACACCTGGCATAGCAAATATTTGATAATTATTATTTTTAAAATGTAAGCCGCGAGCAGAACCAATAGAGTTTGGAATAATTTTACCTTTTTCAGGCTTCATTGCTTGATTTTTATTTGATTCAGGAATATCAATTCCACGAGACTTAAATCTACTAGTTAATAAACTCCAATATTTATCATCAAATAGTGGATTGTCATTAAAATAAGTATATAGAACAGTCGGTGTAATATCGTCATGAGTTGGTCCTAACCCTCCAGTGCATAATATAATATCTATATCTTCGGGGACTTGATTTAAACTATTTACAATGGATTCATTTGTATCGTTAACCGTCATATGCCAATGAATACTCCCTCCTGTTGAAATGACTGATTTTCCTATCCATGAAGCATTTGTATCAGTACGTGTTCCATTTAATAACTCAGCACCAATTGTAATAAGTCCAATTTTCATCAAAATATTAAATAATAAATAATTATAATAAAATAGGCTAGAATACCAGCCATCACATCATCAGCCATTACTCCTAGTCCTTTAGGTAATCTTTCCATTCTCTTAACTGGGCCAGGTTTTAGAATATCAAAAAACCTAAAAGCTAAAAATCCAATTAAGCCAGTTTGAATAGTTACTGGTAATAAAGTAAAAGCTAACCATTGACCAACCCACTCATCTATTACAATCTTTGAAGGGTCATGCTCTTTTGAGTCTCCAATCATTATATTTGATGAAAAAACTCCTAAAATAAATAGTAAAAATGTCACCATCGGTAAGAAATAAACATTAAGATCTTTAAAAATAAAATACCATACGATAGTGGCAACTAAGCTTGCCCAAGTACCAGGAGCTAATGGAAGTTTTCCTATATAAAAAACTGTTCCAATCCATTCAGCTATGTTTTTTTTCATATATTAATTCATTATTTCTTTTATCGCTTTTTGATTGTCTAGGACATAAGAAAAGGCAGTGTACAAAGTAAAAATTACAGTAAGAGCTGTTAAGTAATATATAAGTTCATATTCAAGAATAAATAAATGGATTTCATTAGACAAAACCCAACCCAAGCCTTTAAGACTTAGAAAAATTAAAGTAAAAGTTATTATTCCCAATTGAGCAACTGTTTTAGACTTTGCAATACGACTTGTCATCATAGTAAAACCATTACGTGTCATAATAATTCTGAGTCCAGTCACAAAAAGGTCTCTAAATAAAATAATTGCTACCATCCAAAAGTCTATGAGGCCCATAATAGCGAATGAAATAAAAGCAGAAGAAACAAGAATTTTATCTGCTAGTGGATCAAGAAACCTACCAGTGTCAGTAACCATATCATTTTTTCGAGCATAGTAACCATCGTAAGCATCAGTAATTGATGCAACTATAAATAATGATAAGGCCCATAAATGAGCACTCGGAAAGTCTTCAAATAAACAAACAATAAAAACCGGAGTAATTAATATTCTAAAAAAAGTAAGAATATTTGGTAATGTCATCATATTGCAGTTCTTCCTTCCATTGCTCTCATAAGAGTTGCTTCATCAAGATACTCTAAATCTCCACCCATTGGTAATCCTCTTGCAAGACGTGTCACTTTAGCGGATTTACCGTTTAATAGCTTTGCAATATACAAACTTGTAGCTTCGCCTTCGATACTAGAGTTTGTTGCAATTACAATTTCATAGCCTGGTTTAACTCTAGAGATTAAACCCTGTATTGATAAATCATCTGGTCCGATACCATCAAGTGGAGATAAGACTCCACCCAGTACATGATATACTCCGTGGTAGGAATTTGTTTTTTCAAAAGTATAAACATCAGAAGCTTGCTCTACTATACATATTGAGGATTCATCTCTTTTTGGATTTGTACAAATATTACAAGGGTCATTCTCAGTAATACCATTGCAAATTGAACAGAACTTAATTTTTGATTTCATATTCATTACTGATTCAGATAACTGAGTAGCTATATTTGAGGAAGATTTTAAAACATGAAATGCCATACGCTGAGCTGTTTTCCGTCCTATTCCAGGAAATGAGGAGAAAGCATCAATTAATTGAAGAATGCTGTCAGGGAATGAGTTCATTTATAGTCCTGGAATTTTCATGCCACCTAGCATACCACCGGTGACTGCATTCATTCTACTTTGACTCTCTTCTTGAGCTTTAGTCATTGCATTATTAATAGCAGATATAATTAAATCTTCAATAAGGTCTTTATCTTCTTCAAAAATTTCTTTTTGAAGATCTAAATTAAGTAATTCCATTTTACCATTTACAATAGCCTTAACCATTCCTCCACCAGACTCTCCATTAATATTTAAATCATCTAACTCATTTTGGACATTTTCAATTTGCTTTTGCACCTGCTGTGCTTGTTTTAACATATTTGACATATTGCCTTTATTAAACATTCGGACTCCTATCTTAAAATTTCACCATCAAAAACTTCAATAACTCGTGAGACTACATTATCACTCTCATCATTCTTTGAATTAATTTGATCATTATTTAGTTTGTTAATATTTATATTCGTTTCTGGTTTTGTTAAATTTGATTTTGCTTCACCTTTCATAGCCTCAATTTTCAAATCGGTCTTGAAATAGTCTTTTAAAAAACTTTCAATAACTTGATTGTTTCGATTAAGATTTCCAACGCTAAAGTCAGGAAGGCCTGAAACTTCTATAATAAGTTTACTTCCAACTAAAGAAGTTGGACTACTATGTTCTAAAGCTGTACCTATAGAAGGTCTTTCTTTCGATATCATAACTATGAATTTTTTCCATTCATTTATTATATTATCTATGCTTAATAATTTATTATCGACTTTATCAGTAGTATCGATTGCAACATTTTTTGAAGTATTAATTTTTACTTCTTCCTTATTATTTATTTTTTCTTTTGTATTAGATGTCACTAAAGGTACAGATTCTTTTTTTGAAGGTTTATTTTTTGATGATGATAATAATTCGCTTATAGATACTGTGGAATCCATCTCCATTAACTTCATCGATGTCATTTCAAAGAAAATAAGTGCTTGAGACATATGTTTAAGTTTAAACTCTAAATCGTTTAAAACATTAACAACTCTGAGCAGGTCTTTTCCATTCCAATTCTTTGAATTGGATAAGTACTGATTTTTATGTTCATCGTTAAGTTCTAATAAATTTTCACTATTTTCAACAGTAGCTATTATTAAATTCCTAAAATGACCACTTAAACCTTCCGCGACATCTTCTACTGGTAAACCTGTTAATTTAACAGTTTCTAAAACTTCAGTCATTTTAGAATAGTCTTTTTCAATAATTGCATTTGAATAGTTAAAATATACATCAGTTGGAATTAATCCTATAATTGTAGAGACATCTTCAATTTTAATTGAGTCACCAGCATATGCAATCACTTGATCCATTATACTTAATGCATCACGCATACTACCATCAGACTTTCGAGCAATGGCACTAATTGAATCGTCATCAACAATAATTTTTTCATCTTTAAATATGATTTTCAATCTATCTCTAATAATGGCTTCCGTTATTCTATTAAAATCAAAGCGTTGACACCTTGATATAATAGTAGAAGGCACTTTGTGAATATCCGTTGTAGCTAAAATAAATTTACCATGAGATGGTGGCTCTTCTAATGTTCGTAGTAAAGCATTAAAAGCTTGATTAGTTAACATATGAACTTCATCAATAATAAAAATTTTGTAAGGAGCATTCATTGGAGTATATTTTATTTGCTCTCTAATATTTCTTATTTCTTCAATGCCGCGATTAGAAGCTCCATCTATTTCGATTACATCTAAATTTCTTCCCTCAGTAATTTCTTGACAATTATTACATTTGTTGCATGGAATACCATCAAGAGATTGTGGACAGTTAAGAGCCTTTGCTATGATTCTAGCCGTTGTGGTCTTGCCTACGCCTCTTGGGCCTGTAAGAATATAACCTTGAGCAACACGATCTTTTTTAAATGCATTAATTAATGTTTTTGTGACATGACTTTGACCAATTAAATCAGAAAATAATTGAGGTCGCCATTTTAAAGATAAAACTGTATAAGCCATAAATCCTCAATTAATATATGGTCGTGCACTTGATATTGACAAATCTGTTATCAGTGCAAAATAAAATAGTTAACTCCATTCCAGAGTTTCTTCGGCACATAATTCTAAGCACCTACCGCTGCTCCCTTCCGGTCCTGACGGGTTTTAGTGTAAAACCATTGCAAAGAATTGAAACTTCAACATTACTTTTTCTAAATGCAAAAATCAGCAATTGCCGCAAACAAGCATCGATCTTGCTATAGCGGATTGCAAGTTACAGGGCACCGCTAATTCCCCATCTAGCACGACCAAATTTTTAAAAAACATTTAACAAAGTTACTTGGTTTAAATCACGATAAGCAAGAAATGAAGATTTTAATAAATGACTACTACTTTGATTTCGTTTACTTCATACCAATCCCAAAAATTTGAACGATCAAGCTTTATTAATCCATCTTGAAAGCTATACCGAACACGCTTTCTATATAAAGATTCAGTAAACCAATCTGAATTATCTCTTTTATAATAAATTGCAACATACGGAGGGTTATCTTCATCAAGGTCTTTAATAACTAGTGTACATATTGCATCATTAAATTCACCTTCTTTGGTAATAAATTCTACTTTAGTGAAGTTATATACACGTTTTTTTAATGAAGTAAAGTCTATAAACTTTTGATTTGATTCTTGATGAAAAGCAATATTAAAAGAAATAATGAAAAATAAGATGCCCCACTTAAAAGTGCGGATTGAAATCATTTTTTCTTTTTTTTCTTAAAAAATGAAAACAATTTTTTCTTTGGTTTCTCATTCTCCTTAGTTTCAGTTGGAGAATTTGTATTTAATTTATCTTTGGATTCTAATTTTTTTTCAAGATCGCTCAATTCCACATCTATTAAATTAGGATCTTCACCACGCATTGAAGCTAATAGTCTTCTTTGATTTTTTGTTCTACTAGTTAATGCGTTAACCATGACATCAACTTCTTCATTAAAGTGTGCAACAGTTCTTTCCATTCGAGTAATTAACTCATTTAAAAGAGGTTCTCCATATGCATCACCTAACTTATCTCCAATAGAATGAAGTTTTTCTGTTAAATAGTTTTGATTAAAATCTTTTTGAATATCTGGCAAAATTTCTCCAATAATTAAGGTCTTAAATTATCTGTTTCTTTGGGTGTTAGTCCAAACTGAGTTTTCTTAGATAATAAAATCATTGATGTATCATAAACTTCAGCTCCCGCAAATAAACCAAAAATTGCACCTGAAAAACGATTATGCCATTTCACTCCCCATTCAGGTGTAGTTTGAATATTCCATCTTTCAATTAATGTATAACCGATAATAGCTGCAAAGCCATAAAAATAAATTTTCCAGTCTGGACGTATAATTATATTTTCTCTATAATTAATACGTTCCATTTGAGTCATAGGTATTCTTTTAATCGAATAAGGAGTTTGTAAACTCAATGTATTTTTTTTAAAAGACAATAAAGTTCCTTTAACCCATCTATTAGATAGCGTTTTGACTGAAACATATTGTCCAACTGAAATATTCTCTAAAACATGCTTTGTACGTAAGTAAGTTAAATTATCTGCAAAAGATTCACGTATTTTATCAGTTATTTGTGGTTTTTTGTTCAATCTTATTTGAAGATCTGTAAATTTCTTAAGACTAAATACTTTTCTAGTGATTTTAATTTTCGTGTAATCGATAAATGAAATGCGCGCAATAATTTGATTTGGTTTTACTTGGAAAAATTGCGCATCATTAAAATTTGGTATATTAGAAAATACGTTGTAGTATAAATTTTCTTCTGCATCAAGCGTATGTCCAATATGTTTAGAAATATTAAGAACTTCACCATCTTGAGAATACAAAGGTAATATAAGAGCTATAAAAAATAAATATTTAATCAAGTTTTCCTAGTTTTTCAATGACTTCATTTTCTTCAGGAAAACGACCTTCACTTTTTTTTGAAAATATCAAATTTTCATCATTATAAATTTCAAAAACCCCACCAGAGGATGGGACTAGTTTTAAACATGAAACAGATTTTCCATATTTTTTTAAAATTAAAGTAGCCAAACTGACTGCCCTTGGTAAATAATTTCAAACGTTACAATATTCAATAGATAAATTCATATTTACTCCTAAATCCAAGAATATAACCAAAAAATTCCAAAAATAGCTAATAAGCCAGCTAAAAAAAATAAAACTAATGAGGCTCTTTTAAATCCTCTTGCACCTGCATCATATTTAAATACGGTTTTTAATGCGTCTGACATTAAAAATTAAAAGCTGTCTCAATTGTTGTTTGTTTGACCGGTTCTAACCCTGATCCAGTATCTCGATAAAATTGCCTAAAATCCCAAATTAAGCTTACTCCTTCACTTACTTCATAGCCGACTTTGTAGCCAAAAATTGTGTTTTGTGAAGGGTTTGAGAAGTCAAAAGGATTTTTATCATTATTACGCTGATAATAAGCTTGAGCCACACTTAACTTTGGAATATTTTCAGCATTTAAATTTATTAGTGCGCTAAAACTATTGAATTCAGTTGTATCAGCTTTCATGCTAGCATAAGAAGCATTGAAGGTTAATAAATTAAATAAATTAGCTGAAGCAGATCCAAACATTCCGGAAGTATTTGCGCTTGTTGAAGAATCAGCAAAAATAAATTGGTCTTTTGTTTTGATGAATGTTCCCAACTCGTTGGTTTCGACTACAATACGAGATAAATCGTAACTACCATCAAAAAATTGAGGAACAAAAAAACCTTTTTTAATACGATACTCAAAACTCATATTTAAAAAACCAAACAAATTTGACTTAATCCCTGGAACTGTTATACCTGTTCCAGTCATATCTTCGCGATTAAAAGTTTTGCTGCTGACTTTATCAAAAGTCAAAGAATTAAATTCTGCATAGACTTCTAAGGAGAATGCTTTACTTTTAACTACTGGGTATCCTACGTCAAGAGCGAAGCCTGTTGCGGTAGCTTTATTTTTATTCAAACTAAATGGAGTTTGTTTTAAGATCACATCTTCAGGATTCTGATCAGCATCTAAAACATTATCACCATTACTATCTATATCCCATCCACCTAAAGGAGCAGTACGATTAGGATCATTATCAGGTAAACCGTCACCGTCAGTATCATTCCAAAGTTCCTTATTATCAGGGAAATCATCAAACATATCAGGGTAGGAGTCATTGTCAGAATCTTTTAGTCCAGAAAATTGATTCAAATCAGATACAAAGTTTACACCTAGTGTTATTGGTAGAGAATCAGATACTTTATAAGTTCCTCTTAAGCCCATGAGTGTACCACCCCTTGAAGATAAGTCTTTTATATCAGATAAAAATATTTCAGTACCAAAATTGCCAAATCCAAAGCCAGTATTTACACCAACTTTTCTTACAGATGGAAACTCCATCATATTTGAATAGCCATTTAGAAGCCCACCATAACCTAAGGTTACATTATTTAAAGAGCCCCATTTAAACCAAAATGGATCTGATTTTTCACCCCATCTGATAAATAAAAATTTATCTATAATATCAGAAAATTCATCCCATTCATCTTTTCTTATATTTCCTTCATTATCTATATATATAGGAAGATCTAAACCTAAACCTAATTTACCAAAAGACAACTCTGGGCGTAAGGCAACTTGGTTATAAAGTTTACCGTCAATCGTAGCAGAACCAACACCTAAACCAAGGTTAAGTGGCTTTTTTGGTTTTGTTTTCGGTGAATCGCCTGACTGAGATTGATTGGAATCTGCATTTTCTGGATTAGGTTGATCCTCTGATAAATCTTCATCTTGAGTTTCATCCTGAAGTTGTTCTTGCTCTTCAGGTTGATCTTCTTCAGGTTGATCTTCTTCAGGTTGATCTTCTTCAGGTTGATCTTCTTCAGGTTGATCTTCTTCAGGTTGATCATTGCTTTCACCATCGGGATCATCGGGAAAATCACCGGGTTGCGCTGGTGCTGGTATTAATTGACCTAAAGCATTAGAAACTGCTTTTTGTCCTGCGCCAACATTCACAGTCATTCCACTAATAGTATTAAAAACATCAAAATTACCAGTTTTTCCAACAAATTTATCAATGCCTGCAACTGCATCATGAAATGCAGAAAACTCAGTACCTTTTACGGATGCCACTGATACAGGTGTTTCAACTCTATATGCTTTTTGTCTACCTTCTTTATTGACATTATGGAGGGTGGTTCCTTGGTCAATTATAAGACTGCGAGTATTTGATGTCTCAACAAATTGGAAGTCAGTGTTTTCTCTAACTTTTACAACAGATTTATCATCTAGAAAGATTACTACTGCAAAACTTCCCTCTCCTACTCTAATAGCATCTCCATTTGATACTGATTGACCGGGTTTTACTTCAACTGAGTATGAAGATCCACCTATTGGTTTTATAAGAACTTGACCGTTTGCTTTCATTACACGGCCAATTATCTCAGCAGAGAGAATTGATGAATACAAAAAAATAAATAAAAAGATGATTTTTTTTATTTTATGAAGAAACATTTAATAAACCTTTTTGTTGATCATAATAAAGTATTAGTTATACAAATCTAATATATAAAAATAACACTTTAAGTGCGTTAGTTCACAGTTTGATTTAAATAATCTTACGCTGAGCAAACATTAGATTGAGTAGATTCTA
>CAJJBS010000062.1 GCA_905182385.1 Fidelibacterota bacterium TCS55 | reverse complement strand
CTTAGCATTCAAGGTGTAATGAACTATTACGATAAGAACTACGCAGACTGGAGTCCCGGTGATCGTGAAATAGAAGGTGGAACCGCTGATAGAGAACAAGTATGGATGGCTCCGAGTTATAGTAAAATTGATTTACATGCTTACTACAACTTGCCTATGCAAGTAGCTGGAACAAATATCCAATTATTTGCACATGTGTTTAATTTAACAGATGCACTCTTTATTCAAGATGCTACTGATAATAGTCAATATAATGGTTTTGACAGTGATCATGATGCAGATAGTGCTGAAGTTTTCTTTGGAACACCTAGATACATGAATATGGGCCTATCAGTTAGATTCTAATCTAACTAGTTTATAGTATTGATATAAAAAAGCCCTACAATCATGTAGGGCTTTTTTATTATTATTAATTAATTTTCTAAAGCTCCAAATTTTTGCCAAAACATTACTGATTCTACCCACTCTTCAGAACTGTATTTAGCTTTAGTTCCACCAGGAAGTTCTAATTGATTACGCATCATTGTAATAGAACCCATAGGCATTTTTTCAACACCTTCTGGAATTGCATGTATACTTATTAACTCCCACTCAAGATTTGTTGAGTGTTCATTGTTTTCTAGCAAAACATCATGCCGATACAAAATATATTCGATACGGCCTGCTTTTAAAGAAGCACCATTTTTTGCTCTTGTTTGAATATAAGGTATTTCACCTATCTGTCTTTTAACAACTCTAGATATTAATTCAGTATTCTCATTTATTTTGACATAAGGGCAAATAAAATGATTAGTATATTTTTTACTACCTCTAATTATGCGTACACCTTCTCTATAGCCTTCTTTATAATTACCATTGTCCATTTGTTTTTCTGCGTCTTTAGCCATGGCGTCAAAAGACAATGAATCTGAATATGTTTTTCCACTGCCTTTGATCTGACGTCGGACAAAGTCGTTAACAGCTACTTTTTCCATTTTAAGTACCTTTTGGTGTAAAGAAAAAATTGTTCACATATATATTTCGATTGAGGCCGGTTTGATGTTTAACCAAATCAAATTGATCCAAATCCGCAAAAGAATAACCATTATAAAAACACCCCTTATAATTGAGACTAAATAAATAATCGAAAACAGCTACTACATTTTCTGGACCGTTATGTCTTGCTTCGCATTCGAACATTAACACAGGTTTAAATTGCTTTAATGTATCGCATCCCCCCTGAAATACTTCTAATTCATGTCCTTCTACGTCGCACTTAATCAAGTGAATGGATGAAAGGTTATTATCTGTAACGTATTCATCCAAAGTGATGGTTTGGACAGCAATGCCTGATCCGTTATGATTGGTATTTTTGACTAAGGAAGCACTGGGAGATGGGGTATCCCCAGGCACACTCAATATTGCTTCACCTCTAATCGATGATAAAGCAAATGATTCTGTCTGAATATTATTGTGAGGAAATAAGCCAGTCAGCTTGGATAAGTTTTGATTCAGCTCCGGTTGAGGTTCAAAAGCAATGACTTGTCCAGATGAACCTACCCGTTGAGACATCCAGTAAGTATAAGCACCTTTATGGGCGCCAATATCGATCACAGTTTGGCCGAGTTGTAGTTGATTCAGAAGAAAACGGATTTCTGGGCGTTCCGCTCTCAAGCGATACCGCCACGCCCGGATTACAAGCTTCACATAATCTTTTTGAAAGTACCGAATCACTATTTTTTATAAGGGTAAAGTTTTTTATTCCAATTTAGCGCCTTGTATTTTTTCAAAATTTTCATGGTTTCCTTTACAGGAAGCGCTTCCATTGTTCCATATTTGCTGGACACCGTTTCTGCCCAAAGAGAAGCCCCCTTAAAAGAAAAAAGAGGAATAATTGATTAACTTTTAATTTTTTCATATTTAAAAGTACAAAAATATAAAATGATTTACTCATGTCTTTAAATTAATTCAAATTAGGCTAGTAAAATTAAGGAATTATTGAATGACTGACAGTCTTGGTATCAAGAATTATGAGATTGTAAATGATTTATTAATTGTATCTTTTTCTGATGATACTGAAGCGATGGTGTCTTTGAAAATATTAAGACAAAGATGTCCTTGTGCTTCATGTGAAGGAGAAACAGATGCTTTAGGAAATTTATACAAAGGCCCTGATCAAGTCCTAAATCCTTCTAGTTTTCAAATTAGTGGTCTTCAACCTGTTGGTTATTATGGATTAAGACCTTTTTGGAAAGATGGCCATACTACAGGAATCTTTACTGGAGCTCTTTTAAAAAAACTATCTAAATAGCTTATGTATAAAATTGTAATTATTGGCGCTGGTGTTATTGGGCTTTCTATTGCAAGAGCTATTAGTGAGAATTCAAAACATTCCGTTCTTGTAATTGAAAAAGAAGACTCCTACGGACGAGGTATCTCAAGTCGTAATAGTGAAGTTATACACTCAGGTATATATTATGAACCAAATTCTTTAAAGGCTTATTATTGCACTTTAGGAAGGGAATTAATTTATAATTATTGTAGAAAAAATCATGTATGGACTAAAAAATGCGGAAAGCTTATCGTTGGAAATAAAGATCAAAGTTCTGATCTAGAGTCACTATATAACAATGCTAAATATAACAATGTTCCTGATATTCGAATAATTGACAAAAAAGAAATTCAAAAATTTGAAAAATTTATAAATTCGGATATTGCTCTTTATGTTGGTTCTACTGGAATAGTTTCAGCTCATGATCTTATGACTGCATTTTATAAAGATTCTCAGTCGATGGATCACGATTATTTATTTAAATCAGAAGTGGTC
>CAJJBS010000061.1 GCA_905182385.1 Fidelibacterota bacterium TCS55 | reverse complement strand
TGGCTAGAATCCCTCAAGATACAATAGACAGAATTAGGGATACTGCTGATATAGTAGATGTTGTTTCTCGTCATGTAGATCTAACAAAAAGAGGTCGTAATTTTTTTGGATTGTGCCCTTTTCATAATGAAAAAACTCCATCTTTTAGTGTAGCTCCAGATAAAGGTATTTATCATTGCTTTGGGTGTGGCAATGGTGGTAGCGCCCTCAATTTTATAATGGAAATTGAAAAAATTAGCTTTGTTGATGCCGTAATTCAATTAGGCAAACAGCTTGGAATTGAAATTGAATTTTCTGGAAGCGATGATTCAAAAGAGTTTTTTGGAAAACTTTATGAAATTCATGAATTAGCTACTGAGATTTTTCATAAAACATTATTTTCAGATCAAGGGAGAAAAGCAAAAGAATACTTATTAAAAAGAGGTTTAAATGAAGCTTCACTAAAATTATTCAAAGTAGGATTTGTCCCTGAGCAACCTTCTTATTTATTTAACTCTATTAAATCAAAAAACTACGATAGAGAGACCATGGAGAAATCAGGCCTTTTTGGATTTTCTAATTCTAAAATTTATGACCGATTTCGATCTAGAATAATGTTCCCTATATCAAACAATAGAGGAAGAGTAATTGCATTTGGTGGAAGAGTATTTGCTAAGGATGATCCAGCAAAATATATGAATTCACCAGAGACTCCACTTTATAAAAAAAGTGAGATATTTTATGGACTTGATATAACTCGAGATGCAATTAGAAGAAAAGAGTCAGCAATCCTTGTTGAAGGATATACTGATTTAATTCAACTATACCAGGCTGGAGTTAAAAATGTTGTTGCTGTATCAGGAACTGCATTTACAAAAAAACATGTTAACCAGATAAGACGCTTTACATCAAAAGTCTATCTTTGTTATGATGGTGATTTAGCTGGAATAAATGCTGCTAAAAAAGCAGGCTATTCTCTTTTAAAAGAAGGTATTGATTCTAAAGTAATAGTAATACCAGATGGATTAGATCCTGATGACTGGATTAATAGAGATGGAAAAGAAATTTTTGTGTCTAATGGAATTAATAAATCGCTTGAGCTTTTGAAGTTTCACCTAAGGTCTTCAAATTATTCTAAAAGTTCTGCTCCTGAAAAAGTCAAAATAGAAGATGAAATTCTAAAAGAAGTTTCAGAAATCCAAGAACCTTTAATAAGGCACGACTTTATTAAAAAACTAGCTCTAGTAGGCGGAATTGAAGAAAATGAAGTTTTACAAAAGCTTACAAGACTTCAGATGAAAAAAAGGAAATCAAGCTATTCAGAAGAGCAGCAGAAATCTGAAGATAGTATGTATAGCAGTACCCATGAAAAAGCAGAATTAGGAATAATTAAAGTATTAGTTAGCAATGATGAGGATGCGCGATCCCTTATTAAAGAAAATTTAAAGGTTAATCAAATTAAAAACCCTAAATTAAATAAATTGGTGAATATATTACTAAAAGTAAAAGAGGTGAATCCTGTAGAAATTATTTCTTCTTTTAATTCTTCCGAAGAACGTGAACTTATTTCAAAAACACTTATGGATGAAGATGAAACTAGTTCTTTTGTTCAAATGGCAGAAGATTGCTTAAAAACTCTAAAAAAAATAGCTACAAAAGATAAAATAGACCAAATGCGGATAAAAATTAGAGAAATGGAAGCTAAGGATCAAGACACTACAGATCTAATGAAAGAAATTGTTGAAATACAAAAAAAACTTCATGCGTAATTTTATAATTATATTATTTCTGTCCTCTATTTATTCTCAGGAGATTAATTGGAATAAAAAACCATCACCAATTACTGCCTTGCAAATTTTTTGTGATACAGATGGTATCCCCATTTTTTTAAATGGTATCCAAGTTGGCGCTTCACCGATTAAGGATCCTGTTCAAGTAGCTCCTGGTTGGCACCAAGTGAGTTATTTTCCGCCAAATATGCTTTTAAACACTCAATCTATATCCCAAAATAAAAAAATGAAAGATATGATTCAACTAGCTCGTCAAGATGTTTTAGTTGAAGAAGGTAAAACTATACGTGTCGTCTTAAGTTATAGATCAATTGAAGCTGAAGCTCTGGCGTATGAAAATAAACTTTCTAGTACTCGCTGGATAGGATTATTAATGGTTTTTATTTCATTGGGACTCTTATCTTGGGGCATTATGTAAATGAAACTTATTTTTTTTATATTTATTTTTTCTCCTATTAAACTATTTTCTCAAGCAGACTCTATTGTTAAAGTTTTTTCTACAGATTTAATGCGGGCTAATATTCTTAAAGGCAAACCAAAAAATGAAGTAAAAGAAAACACTGCTCATTTTAGAGCAGTGTATTACACATCAGGTGAATTAAAATATATTGAGTTTATTCCAGCAGACTGGGATAAAGGTAGAAGAAAAAGGTTCAAACCTTCCGATAATCTTAAACTTTACTATGAAGAATGGAATCCAAAAACTCAAGAATTGCTTAATGGAATAACAAAAAAAGAAACTGTTGGAAAACAGCATTACATCGCTACTCTAGATGAAAAAGGTCTAGTTAACAATGTAGATTATTTTAATAAAAATGGTAAAATTTTATATACTTTTATTATGCACTGGGATAAAAATGGTGAATCCTCACAATATGATATTAAATTTTACTATAAACGAAATTTATTTCAATTGAATAAAGAGTTATTTGCGCCAGACCTGAGTACGATTAAACCTGGATGGATTGCTCGATATAAATTTAATACCACTGGCATAACTAAATCTGTTCACGTTTTAGATGAGTTTGAGAATCTTTATTACTTTTACAAATTTAAATCCAATAAAAAAATTCTTCAATCTAGTTACTTCCGTTCAGATTCTTCATTAGTAGGTAGTCATAAAGTTCGTTTCAATAAAAATAAAAAACCTACTCGAATTACTTATTTCAACCAAAATCAAATCATGAAAAATGCTATCACTTATGAATATCTAGAAAAATCAAAGATTGCAATATCACAGCTTAATAGCAAAGGAGAAATAATTGAACGCCGAATCCTTGATAAGGGTAAAGTGAATTGAGAGTTTTAGTAACTGGTGGCGCTGGTTATATAGGCTCTCATGTAGTTTTGGAACTATGTGAGAATGGATATGAAGTTATAGTTTTAGATGATCTATCTTCTGGGAATAAAGAGGCTGTAGATAGTCGAGCAAAATTTATTAAAGGTTCAACACTGAATAATTCTGATATTGAACTAGGACTGAAAAACGTAGATGCTGTAATACATTTAGCTGCCTTCAAAGCTGCGGGTGAATCCATGCTAGATCCCGCTAAATATTCACATAATAATTTAATAGGTTCAATTAATTTGCTTAATGCTATCATAAAGCATAAAATAAACAAGTTTGTTTTTTCTTCTACAGCTGCAATCTATGGATATCCAGAATATTTACCATTGGATGAGAATCATCCTTTAGTTCCTATTAATTACTATGGTTTCACCAAGCTTGAGATTGAAAGAGTTTTACAATGGTATAGTGACCTTAAAGGTTTAAAGTTTGCAGCTTTAAGATATTTTAATGCCGCTGGTTACGATATAAAGGGTCGTTTAAATTTTTTAGAAAAAAATCCGGCAAATCTAATTCCTATTACAATGGAGGTTGCCTCCGGTATGAGAAGTAAAATGCAAGTCTTTGGTAATGATTATAATACTCATGATGGAACTGGGCTTCGTGATTATATTCATGTTTCAGATTTAGCTGAAGCTCACGTTAAAGCTCTTGCCTTTTTAAATAATAATAACCTTAAAGTAAACCTTTCAACAGGTAAAAAATATTCAGTTCTAGATGTTATCAAAATGACAAATAAAGTAACTGGTAAAGAAATCAATTATGAAATAGT
>CAJJBS010000060.1 GCA_905182385.1 Fidelibacterota bacterium TCS55 | reverse complement strand
TTTTTTTTTTTCTTTTTTTTGAATTTTAATGCACTTTTCTCCAGTGAATTCATAAATAAACCGACCGGTCGGTTTATACTTGAATTTAGCTCGTCTATTTTCATAAATTTACATATAATCTAACTAGTATTTTTATTACTAACATTGATATTCAACAGGAATTACTATCTATGAAAATTGCAGTTCTCGTAAAACAAGTACCGGGCTCTGAATCACCATTGCCAATTAATTCTGATCAGAAATGGGTTGATGAGAATACAATTGCATATATAATGAATGAAAGTGATAATTATGCGCTTGAGGAAGCACTTCAAATTCGAGAATCAAAAGGTGAAGGTGAAGTCGTTGTTATTAGTTTAGGACCGGTTCGCATCCAAAAAGTGATAAGAGAAGCATTGGCTAAAGGAGCTGATAGAGCTATTCACATTCAAATGGATAGTGAAAGCGAAATAGATCCCTTATCAACAGCTTCTCATTTTGTTAATGTCATGAAAGTAGAAGGCTTTGATTTAGTTTTCTCAGGTTTACAGTCAGATGATATTGGTATGGGTCAAACAGGTGTCCTCATTGGAGAGTTAATGGGTATGGCAACAGCTTCTCTTGCAATTAAAACTGAAGTGGGTGATGGATACATTAAGGTAAAGCGAGAGCTTGAGGCGGGTTGGTTCCAATGGGTTAAGTTGAGTCTTCCAGCTAGTATATCAATACAATCAGGCTTAAATACACCTCGTTATCCTTCATTAAAAGGTATAATGGGAGCAAAGAAAAAAGAGATTAAGGTCGTTGAGCCAAATAAGAATGAATCTAAACAAACCTTAGAAAAAATATATTTACCAAACAGCGATAAGCAAACAGTAATGATTGAAGGTTCAATAGATCAAATGGTAGAAAAGTTGATTGATACATTTCGTAACAATATAAAAATATTTTAGAGGAATTATGAAAACTTTAATCATTCTTGAAGATAATAACGGAAAAATTCACCGTATGGGATTAGAATCCATTGTAGCTGCGCAAAAAATAGCCTCTGCTTTAAAAGGTTCAATTCAAGCGGTTGTAATTGGACAAAATGCGGATACCTTAGCTGATGAAGCTGCAAGTTACAAATTAGATGAGGTTATTAAAATTAAAGATCCTTTATTAGATAATTACTCAGCAGATGGTTATGCTGAAGCAGTTAAGCAGGTAATTGATCAAGAGAACCCTGATTATGTTTTATTTGGCCATTCATACCAAGTAAGAGATTATGCCCCAAAAGTAAGTGCAAAATTAATGAAACCATTTTTAGTGGATAATGTTGCAGTAAGTATAGATAATGGTAAGGTGGTATTAACAAAACAGATGTTCAATGCTAAACTTTTCTCTGATATTAAAACTAATGGCGACAGTCCTTTTTTAATAAGTTTTCAATCAGCTGCTTTTTCTTCTGATGCTGCAAATAAAGGATCTGCCGTGATTAAAGAGTTGAATATAAATATTGAGGCATCTATGATTAAAACCGAATCAGAGGCTCCTTTTAAAGAACAAGCGGGTGGCATAGATCTTACAGCAGCAGATCTAATTGTTTCAGTCGGAAGAGGTATTGGTAAAGAAGAAAACATTCCTATTGCCCAAGATTTAGCAACTGCATTGGGTGCAGAACTAGCTTCGTCGCGTCCTGTGGTAGATGCGGGATGGTTACCATCGGCTCATCAAGTTGGAAGCTCTGGCCAATCAGTTTCACCCAAGATGTATTTAGCCTTAGGTATCTCAGGAGCTATTCAGCATATGGTGGGTATGAAAGGTTCAAAAAATATTGTGGCTATTAATAAAGATCCAGAAGCACCTATATTTGAAGTTGCAGATTATGGCGTGGTTGCTGATGTTTTAGAATTAGTTCCAAAACTAACTGAAGCGCTTCAATAAAAAATTAAATGCTCTCAAATTTAGAACGTATACTTTTTATAATTTTAACTATAAGCTCTCTAGGCTTAGCCTGGATCAGTTTCGGGCGAATGTTTAAAGCTATTAGTCGAGGAACTGACCCGATAGATTGGAAAAAAGTAATTAAAAATTGGCCAAAAGGTCTAGCTGTCTTTATTAGCCAAAAAACTTTATTTAAGACACGTCCAATAGTGGGCACTATCCATGCTGGAATTGCCTGGGGATTTACCTTATATATTCTAGTAAATATTATTGATGTAATGTATGGTATGATTCCAGGATTCCACTTTTTACCTGATAGTTTTATTGGTGATTTGTATAGGTTTTTTGTAGATATTTTTACATTGATTGTTTTATTCGGAGTAGTATTATTATTAGTTAGACGTTTTATTTCTAAAGATCAAAAGCTTATAACTAATGAACCTGTCTTGTTAAGCGATGCCGCAAAAAAAGGTATTAAACTAGATTCGTTACTGGTCGGTACATTTATTCTTCTCCACATCGGTTTTCGTTTCATTGGTGCTTCTTTTGAAGTTGCATTAAATGGCCAAGACTGGAGCCAGCCTGGGGCAACACTCCTTTCATATAGTTGGATTGGTTTATCAACGGATAGTCTTATTTTTGGTGAGCATTTAGCCTGGTGGATGGCATTAGGCTTGATACTTGGATTTATACCTTATTTCCCTTATTCAAAACATGCTCATTTATTTATGGGCCCTCTTAACTACATGGCAAAAGTTGAACGTCGATCTTTGACAACTCTCGAGATTATGGATTTAGAAGATGAAAGTGCAGAACAATTTGGAGCAGGGAAGCTAGAACACTTACCTCAAAAAGAATTATTAGATGGCTATGCTTGTATTATGTGTAATCGATGCCAAGATGCTTGTCCAGCATATTATACGGGCAAAGAATTATCACCTTCAGCTTTAGAGATTAATAAGCGTTATTATCTAAATGAGAATTTAAAAGAGTTTTCTGAAGGTGCTGATAGTTTAGAAGGGTTGTCAAAGTGGATGCTTTCGGAAGAAGCTGCATGGTCTTGTACTACTTGTGGTTTTTGTATTGAAGTATGCCCAGTTGGAAATGAACCAATGGTAGATATTCTTCGTATGAGACAAGACTTAGTATTAACGAAAAGTAATTTTCCAAAAGGAGCCATGGAAACTTTTGATAAGATTGAGAACTATGGTAATCCATGGGGTATGTCTCCACAAGATCGTGAAAAATGGACGGAAGGGATGGAAGTTCCAAAGATGCGTGAAAAAGGTTCAGCTGAGTATTTATACTGGGCTGGTTGCTCTGGGGCTTATGATGATAGAGGTAAAGATATTTCTCGTTCAGTTGCTAAAATTATGAATGAAGCTGGAATTGACTATGCAATATTAGGAAATGAAGAAACTTGTACAGGTGATTCAGCTAGGCGGATAGGCAATGAATACCTTTTTCAAATGCAAGCTGCGCAGAACATGGAAAACTTTGAAAAATATGGTGTGAAAAAAATTGTGACACAATGTCCTCATTGTTTAACCACTCTAAAAAATGATTATGGTGAGATGGGAGCAAAACTAGATGTAGTCCATCATTCAGAATTGATTTCTGATCTTATTAAAGACGGTAAGATAAATCCAAAAAAATCATTAGATGAAGATATAACTTTTCATGATGCCTGTTATGTTGGTCGACACCATGGTGAGTATGATGCACCTAGAAATGTATTAGAATCAGTAATGAGTGAAGATGCTAAGTTGGTTGAAATGCCTCGAAATAAAGAACAAAGTTTTTGTTGTGGTGCCGGAGGCGGAAATATGTGGTATGATATTGATAAAGGTAAAAGAATTAATGTTGAGCGTTTTGAAGAAGCTATTGATACAGGCGCTAAAAAAGTGGCAACCTCTTGCAATTTTTGTATGATTATGATGGAAGATGCTCGAAAAGTTACAGGCCAAGATGAAAGAATGGAAGTTTACGATATATCAGAATTAGTGGCTGAGCGATTATAGCGTTAGTGCTTCTGGCTATTAATTATTAGTTACTATTTACCAACGAGTAGTACCTTCGAAGGCTTTATTCCTAATTAAATATCAAAGTTAATGAAAAAACAACTCTTTACAATAACTATGTACTTTACTATTGTTTTTGGTATGTCACCGTTTGGTGAAAAAATAGTTGAAGATGATAGCCAGCTTCGGTTAAAAGTAGCCACCGCTAAAAGAATTTCTGTTCCACCAGTTATTGATGGAGTGCTTGATGATAGCGTTTGGAGTAAAGCAATTATTCTAGACCAATTGGTTCAACACCAACCATTTAACTTACATGCTCCTTCTGTGGACACTAAGATTCGTATTTTATATGATGATAATTATTTATATATAGGATTTAATAACCTTGATCCGAACCCAGAAAATATATCAGCACGCCTTGGTCGCCGTGATGATTGGGGCTCAATAGAAAATAATTCAGATTGGGTTGGAATTGGCTTTGACTCTAATGATGATGATAAAACTGGATATTGGTTTACATTAAGTGCAGCAGAAGTACAATTAGATGCGGCCATGACAGAGGGAAAAGGATGGGGTGGCTTTGATATAACTTGGAATGCTGTTTGGGAAGGTAAAACTTCTTTGCATTCTGAAGGATGGTCTGCAGAGATTAGAATACCCTTTAATGTTTTTCAGTATAGTAAAAGTGATATTCAGACCTGGGGAGCAAGCTTTCAACGTGGTTATTATAATAAACAGGAAGAAATTCATTGGCCAGGAAGAGCTCTAGGTGTTAATGGTTATGTTCCTTATTTCGGTATTTTAAAAGGTATAAAAGCGATTCCCGAGCAGAGAAATTTCGAATTTTCACCTTATTTTTTAACAGGGCAGACCAATAGCAATGTTAAAGAAAATATTGCAAACTTTGGTTTAGATACTCGTTCAAATATTAGTTCAACTAGTACTTTGAATATGACGTTTAATCCTGATTTTGGTCAAGTTCAAGCGGACCCTTCAGTGCTTAATCTTTCAGCTTTTGAAACTAAGCTTAAAGAAAAACGTCCGTTTTTTGTACAGGGAGCCAATTTTTTTACAAGTCATCTTAGCTTATTTAATTCTAGGCGAATTGGAAAACAACCAGGTTATTTTGAGCCGGATTCAGGTGAAATAATTGATAGGCCAAATGAAACTACAATTCTAGGTGCAGCCAAGATCTTAGGAGAGACATCTTCAGGTTTAAGATATGGTATTATTAATGCAATAACAGATAAAGAATATGGTCTTCATGAATATGAACTTGATGGTATAACGAAGAAAGAAAATTTCTTGTTAGAGCCATATACAAATTATTTTATTGGTAGATTAGAAAAACCAATTATTAATGAATATTCAACTATTGGTTTTTCTTTGACTGATTTACATCGTCAAAATATAGAAATTAAAGCACAATCTGTTAATGTTGATTGGTTATTTACTTTGATGGAGAATAAACTCTCTTTCCAAGGACAGACAGCTAGTTCAATTAACTCTGAGAGTCAAGGCTTAGCAAGTCGT
>CAJJBS010000059.1 GCA_905182385.1 Fidelibacterota bacterium TCS55 | reverse complement strand
TTGTTCTCTATCAGCGGTTCCACCTTCTATTTCACGATCACCGGGACTCCAGTCTGCGTAGTTCTTATCGTAATAGTTCATTACACCTTGAATGCTAAGCCCAGGAAGTGGTGTAGCGGTAGCACCTATAACAAGACCAGTTTGAGGCATGTCACCAACCCATAGGTCTTTCAATGCATAAGAGTATTTAGTTTGAGTTGTTGTTTCTTCGCTGTAATCAGTATAAATACCATTTGCATCACCAGCGAATTTCCAATTACCAAACGAAGCTGCAAAATCAAGTCTTAACATATCTATAACTTGAGCGGAGCCTTCAATTTCAATACCACTATGGCTTTGATCCACACCCGTTAAGAAGATAACATCAGTATCGCCACTTGATCCTTGACCAGTTGTAACACTTTTTGTTAGGTTTCTATCTTTCCACTGAGTGTCATAGTAGTTTACTTTTAAAGCATATTTTGAAGAATTATAGTTTAGACCTAATTCCATACTATTAAATGTTTCATTCACAGGCTTTGAGGCTACTGTACCATCAAAGTAGATAACATTATCTAAAATTGGCGGTTTCTCAACAATACCATAGTTACCAAAGACAGCAATACTCTCGCTCAGATCATACATAATACCACCTTTAATCTGCATTGTGGAGATGGCATCTGCTGTAATTTTCTCCTGAGCTTCAGTAAACATATCTTGATAAGAATATGAGATGCTAGATTGCCCAATCATTCCATAAGCATTAATGGGACCAGAAACATAATTACCTTGAGCGTAAAAACCTAGCCAGTCAACCGTAGTATTATTATGATAAGCAACAATGTCTCCAAGGCCTTTCATTTGGCTTGCAGGGGTTTTATCATTCTTATTACCAGTGTAAACAAAGTAATCTCCACCAAGCAAGTCACGAACTTCACGAGCATGTTCTATACCTGCAGTACGCCAGTCAATACCTACTTGCGTTTTTAAGCTACTATTAACATCAATATTTAACTTTGAGATAACACCATAAGTATCTTGACGATTAATACTGTTTCTTAAAATACCTTTTGATCTATTTTTTGTAGGATCATAAGCAGTATCTACATTATTAGAGTTGGCTGTAATTGCACCATCCCAATTCCAAGTCCATGGAGAACTTGCGTACCATTTATTTCCTTCAACTGCAGGATTACGGAATGAACTACCATAAGTACCTGTACCACCACCAGATCCACCTGACCAGTAAGCAACGGTAGAGAGTCTCATGTTATCATTTACTGTATAAAAGTGATTCATGTTAACTAATGGTTTATGAAAAAAGTTTTCTCTTTCATTCAAAAAACCTGAATTGTATCTATCGGTCTTTTTTGCGCCATACATGTACCAGTATTGTTTACCTTTATAAGATGAGCTAATAGGACCCCAGTTTTGGCTAAATAAACGATCACCATTACCAAATTTTTCTAGAGCCTCTTGATCGTAATCTGATTGCTTTTTAGCAAAATCCACACCTTCTTTACCATATGAAGCCATATTTTGGCGATATAAGTTTTGACCGTGTCTTTGTGGTGCACCAATTGCGTAAAGTTCTAATCTATTTCCATCACTAATTGCGTAACTAGCTCCGAAATAGTAAGCCCAAGCATCAGTCCAGTTACCATCAACAATTCCATCGCCTGTTTTACGAACAATTGTTGAGCTAAAGGCCATTTTACCACCGATAAGCCCAGTATTATAGTTTGCTGTAGTCTTTAAAAAACCACCTGCTCCAAACTCTTGTTTAAATTTACCACCACGATTAAGCGCTGTTGGGTCTGTAATAATATTCATAGTTCCACCAATAGATGGAGTAGCTAAATTTACAGCAGAAAGACCTCGTTGCATTTGGATAGAGGAGGTAGCATCTCCGACACCATCCCAATTAGACCAATAAACCCAGCCATTTTCCATATCATTCTGGGGTACGCCATTAATCATTACAGCAATATTTCTTTGGTTAAAACCTCTAACGTTTATTCGAGCATCACCAGCACCACCACCCTGTTGTGTTGCATAAACACTAGGTGTAGTATTTAATATCATTGGAATATCTTGTGAGCCTAATCGAGCTTCAACGTCTGCTTTTGTAATATTTGTAAAAGCAACAGGAGTTTTTTCGTCTGCACGAGAAGCTAATATCTCTACAGCTGATAATTCTAAAGCTGAAATGTCAAGAGAGAAGTTAACTGTAGCGTCACCATTAACATTTACACTTTGACTTCCATCGGCATAGCCAATTACTGAAGCAGTAATAGTATAAGTACCATTAGAGACATTTGATATAGAATAGGAGCCATCTGCAGTTGCAGCTGCACCCATACTTGTACCAGTTACTACTACATTTGCACCAGCTAGAGCTTCACCAGTTGAAGCATCAGTGACTGTTCCAGAAACAGTATTCTGAGCAAATAAGAAGATAGGTAGAAAAGCAATGAATAGAACTTGTGAGAATTTTCTCATGTAGCTCTCCTTAATTGAGTTTGATTAGTGTTGGTTTGTTCGAAGGTTATTTTAATGAACAAAATTTATTTACCTTAAACGAATTTATTTACCTTAAACGAGACATACTAAATTCACTTTATTATCTTATTAAATTCAAGTAAAAACTCCCCTTAATTTTTTTTAATAATTCGTTAAAATAAAGAAAGATTATCATTGTTACTTGCAGGTAAAATACATTCAGGTCTATTATTTTTTGGTGAATTAACCATTCTTGAAACCTCATGAAACCTTAAAGGTTTATCATAAGGTTTAAGAACTCCGATAGCATCTGAAATAGTAGTATTACGAACCTTTATCCATAAATCAATAGATTTAGAATCTAATATTACGGGCATACGATGATGAATTTCTTCTATTGATGAATTTGGTTTAGTGGTTATAATCGTATAAGTAAATATATTTTCCCCATTAGAATTTTTCCAAATATCCCATAAACCTGCCATCGGAAGAAGTTTATTTTCTGAATGGTAAATATAATAAGGTATAGATCTGCCAGAGGTTTTTTTCCATTC
>CAJJBS010000058.1 GCA_905182385.1 Fidelibacterota bacterium TCS55 | reverse complement strand
TTAAATGAATTAAAATTATTTTTAAAAAGGTCACCTGATCATAACGAGCTTGAAACTATTAAAGAAATTAAAGATAAAAGTAAGGTATTATATATTGGTATCGATTTAAAACGCTTTGATGACTATAAAAATATAAAGGAAGGGCCACCTTTAATATTATGGAATCATAGATGGGAGTATGATAAAAACCCTGAAATATTTTTTAAAGTCTTATTTGATTTACAGAATAAAGAAATTGACTATAGAGTAGCTATATTAGGCGAAAGACATAATAAATATCCATCAATTTTTGATGAAGCTAAAGAGAAGTTGAAAAGTAAAATAGTCCAATTTGGATATTGTAATTCAGCTAAGGAATATGCTAAATGGTTGTGGAAAGCTGATATTTTACCTGTTACAAATAATCAAGATTTTTTTGGTATTAGCATCATGGAAGCAATGCATTGTAACACTTACCCTCTTCTTCCAAATAGATTATCATATCCAGAACTAATTCCATCTGAATATCACCATGAACATATTTATTTCACTGAAGACGATTTATTTAATAAACTAAATTTAGCAATTAGGAATATTCAAGAAATACGAAATCTAACATTTAATCAAATTGCTGAACCTTACGACTGGTCAAGAATGATAAGTGTTTACGATCAGTTACTTCTTTCATTTATTAAATAACATATTATTGTCAATACTTAAACTTTAAGTGCCAAAATTGCAGTCCATACTGACATTATGACAATTATTAATTAATAATTGTCATAGGTTGTTTAATGGCATGTTAATTGCAACATACTAGTTGGTTTTAATTAACAAAAAATAGGAGTCTAAAATGACTTTAGTAAAATGGCAACCAACGCAATCATTAGTATCAGATTTCGATCAAATGATTAGTTCAATATTTAATGATGGTTGGAATGATTTAACTACAAAACAAACACATTCAATTCCAGTGGATATTTCTGAAGATGAGAAGGAATATATTCTATCAGCAGACTTTCCAGGATTTGATAAAAAGGATGTGAAACTTAAGGTAGAAGATGATCAGTTAAGATTGACAGCCGATAAAGAAGAGCAAAAGCAATCTAATGATGGATCTTATCGTCTTCGTGAAAGAAATTCAGGCAAAATGAGTCGAAGCTTCACATTACCAGATAATGTTATTAATCAAGAAATAAGTGCTAAGTTTAAAAATGGTACACTAATTATCAATATTCCGAAGGCTGAGGAAGTTAAACCAAATAGTCATCAGATTAAAATTAGCTAATATTTAGTTAATAATATCAATAAGCCCCTGGAGAATTCGTTTTGCGGATTCGTTATCTAGGGGTTTATTTTTAGTAACTGAGATACTTCTTGCTAAAACATTAGAGCCCATGAATTCAAGTTGACTACGAAATGCATTAATAAAGCGCTGACCATCACCGCCACTATATGTAGCAATTATAGAAAATTTACCAATAAATGCTTCTCGCCAATTCTGAGATTTAACGGTTAACCAAGTGATTGCATTAGATAATACAGGCGGCACTCCTCCATTGTACTCTGGAGAACAAAAAATGAATCCATTAGCTTCATTCATTTTTTTCAATAATGAGCCAAGATGAATCTCATCAACTAAAACATCAGAACTAAAAAGAGGTAATTTTAGGTCCTCTAAACAAATTATATCCGTTGAATAATTAATATCAGAAAAAATTCGCTGCAAGTCTTTAGCTAAATCAAGATTTTTGTCATTCGTCGCTGAAATAATTAAGATTTTATCCACTATTATTATCCTATTCTTATTAGTGCAATTTTCATTACATAATATAATTAAATTAATGTTGAACTTACCCCTTCAAAATGTTTTAAAGAAAGAAGACAAATGCCTTTAGATAATATTTTGGGCGCAATTGGACACACGCCAACAGTAAAGCTTAATTCAGTCGGCAATGAGCTGAACTGCAACTTATATGCAAAATGTGAATTTTTAAATGCAGGTGGATCTGTAAAAGACAGAATTGGTCGAAGAATGATAGAGAATGCAGAAAAATCTGGAAGGATTAAACCAGGTGATACATTGATTGAACCTACTTCAGGAAACACTGGAATAGGTTTAGCTCTTACAGCTGCTGTCAAAGGTTATAAAATGATTATTGTTATGCCTGAGAAAATGAGCATGGAAAAAGAAGTTACTCTACGAGCACTTGGGGCAGAAATCATTCGAACACCCACTGAAGCTGGACATGATCACCCTGAAGGCTTATTCCATGTTGCAAATAGATTGCAAAAAGATACTCCAAATTCTCATATACTTGATCAATATACAAACCCTGATAACCCTAATGCTCATTATGAAGGTACCGCTGAAGAAATTTGGGATGATTTTGGAAAAAATTTAGATATGCTTGTTGTTGGAGTTGGCACTGGTGGTACTATAACCGGAATTGCTAAAAAATTAAAAGAAAATAATCCAGATATTCAAATTGTAGGCGCCGACCCATATGGATCAGTTCTTGGTGGTGGCGATGAAGTCTACCCTTATCAAGTTGAAGGAATTGGTTATGACTTCTTCCCTGATGTACTTGATAATAATATGGTAGATCAATATATAAAAGTTAACGATCAAGATTCGTTCACGATTGCACGTCGATTAATTAAAGAAGAAGGCTTGCTTTGCGGAGGATCTTGTGGAACTGCAGTTTGGGCGGCACTTCAAGCTGCAAATACATTAGATAAAGGTCAAAACTGCTTAGTCATTCTTGCGGATGGGATTAGAAATTATCTTGGGAAGTTTGTATCAGATGAATGGATGAAAAAAAATGAATTTGAAATATAATAAATAAGCCTCATTCT
>CAJJBS010000057.1 GCA_905182385.1 Fidelibacterota bacterium TCS55 | reverse complement strand
CATTTTTCATATCTTTAATAATCGTACCTAATGGAACATGGATGAATATATCTTCACCGTTTTTACCGGTTTTCATGCTAGAAGATCCAGCTGTGCCGTTTTCTGCCTTATAAATTCGCGAATAACGGATATCTTGAAGAGTGTGAAGGTTTGTATCAGCCTTTGTAATAATATTGCCACCTCGTCCACCATTCCCTCCGTTCGGTCCACCTTTAGGTATATATTTTTCTCTTCGAAAGGAAACACAGCCTTGACCACCATTCCCTGCAGTCAATCCGACTTGGGTATAATCAACAAACATGATTCATCTACATGTTAGCTATAATGGCCTCGCCAAAACCTGAGCAAGTAACCTTAGTAGCGCCTTCCATTAATCGATGAAAATCATATGTTACGGTTTTTGCTTTTATAGCCCCTTTAATTCCAGATTCAATAAGATTAGCTGCTTCATGCCAATTCATGTGCTCTAACATCATTACTCCAGATAAAATAACAGATGATGGATTCACCATGTTTTTATCAGCATATTTAGGTGCGGTTCCATGAGTAGCTTCAAATATTGCATGGCCAGTAGTATAATTTATATTCGCACCTGGTGCAATACCAATCCCACCAACAATAGCTGCTAAAGCATCTGATATATAATCACCATTTAGATTTAAAGTAGCAATGACATCATATTCTGCTGGTCTTAATAAAATCTGTTGTAAAAATGCATCTGCAATAACATCTTTAATAATTAACTGTTTTCCATTGTTATCTATTACTTGCCACGGTCCACCTTCGTAATCTGATGCTCCATATTCACTTCTGGCTAAATTATATCCCCATTCTTTAAACTTACCTTCAGTAAACTTCATTATATTTCCCTTATGAACAAGGGTTACAGACTCTCTATTATGCAAAATTGCATACTCCAAGGCAGCTTTCACCAAACGTTCCGTACCTTCTTTAGATACTGGCTTTACTCCAAGTGATACTGTATCTGGGAAACGAATATTAGTAACACCCATTTCATCTTTCAAAAAAGACTTCACTTTTTCAACTTCATCGGTACCATGCATCCATTCAATACCTGCGTAAATATCTTCAGTATTTTCACGAAAAATTACCATATCAACTAAATTTGGTTTTTTTACTGGAGAGGGAACTCCATCAAACCACTTAACAGGCCTAACGCAAGCGTAGAGATCTAAAATCTGTCTTAAAGCAACGTTTAAAGATCTCATTCCACCTCCTACTGGTGTAGTTAATGGACCTTTTATTGCAATTAAATATTCACGAATAGTATCTAGCGTTTCTTCAGGAAGCCATGAGCCTGTTTTACTATTTGCTTTCTCACCGGCTAATACCTCTTTCCAAACTATATGACGTTCACCATTATATGCTTTATCAACAGCTGCATCAAAAACCATTTGCGAAGCTTTCCAAATATCAGGACCTATACCATCACCCTCAATAAAAGGTATAATTGGATTATTTGGAACAGATATATTTCCATTCTCAAATTTAATTTTTTCACCATTTAAAGCAGTGTTCATGTTTTTTTACTTTCTTTTTTAATAGTTTTACTAGATGGTTTATCATTTTTAGGTTCTATTTTTTTTTCAGACTTAGGCTTTTTTGCATAATCAGTCAAATAAAACCCACTGCCTTTAAATATTAATCCAGATCCACCGCTAACCAATCTTCTAACGGACCCATTACACTCAGGACATTTTTTTAGATGACTATCCGACATCGATTGAAAAAACTCAAATGAATGATTACATTTTTTACATATATAGTCGTAAGTGGGCATAAAACTCTTCTTTTATTTATATAAAACAGAATTAGAATTTAAGGAAAATAGATTATTATTACTTTCGCTAAAGTTAGAAAAAGCAAATAATCTAAGTTAAACCAAATTTATCTTTCAACTTACCCATTACAACAGGTGGTACAAAATTTGAGATATCACCTTTAAGCCGAGCAACATCTTTAACAACTGAAGAATTTAAGTGAATATATTTTTCAGAAGTGACCATTAATAATGTTGAGACTTCTGAATTTAAATGATGATTCATTGTTGCCATTTGAAATTCAAACTCAAAATCCGAGACATGGCGTAGTCCACGAATTATTGCAACAGCTTTATATTCTCTTGCAAAATCGGCAACCAGCCCTTCGGTAGAAAAAGCTTCTATATTATTAATATGTTTCATTGACTCTAAAATCATAGAGATTCTTTCTTTTGCTGAAAAAAGCGGCTTTTTATCACTATTAACGGCAACTGCAAAGATTAACTTATCAAATAAAGTAGATGCCCTTTCTGCAATATCTATGTGTCCACTATGAATTGGATCAAAGGTACCTGGATATATTACAATTCTCATTATTTATTTCTCCAGAATGTCAATTGTGTATCACCATACTCCTTAATTCTATAAGGTGAACTTGTATAATCTTTAATAGAAGATTCAAGAATTAATATTCCATCTTTATTTAAACGCTGAATCGCATTACTAACAAAAGTTTCATTTGAGTCAAATTCATATGGCGGATCAGCAAAAATAATATCGTACTTCTCACAGTCAATAATAAACTTAGTCGCATCTTGTTTAATATAATCAAAACTTGTTTGATTAAAAAATGAACCATTTATTTTAAGTAGAGAATTAACACGCATACTCGATTCAACAAATGTAATTGAACTGGCTCCTCTACTTGCTGCTTCAAATCCAACTATTCCGGAACCAGCAAATAAATCTAGTATATGTTTTCCTTGTAGATTTCCAATTATATCAAATAAACTTTTCCTTACTAAAGAAGTTGTAGGACGATAGGGTGCATTTTTTACTGTTTTAACACGACGACCTTTATATAAACCTGCATGAATTTGCATAAGCTACTCTACTAATTCAGTATTTTTGGTATTATAGATAGATAAATAAAAAACAGCAGTGGGTAATGATTCAAGCGATTTTCCTTTATAAACAAATTTTTCAAGAACAAGATTCTTAGTTTTTGATAAAATATAGTTCAAAAATGTTTGAATATAATTATCTCCATTCAATCTAATAATAATTGGAATTTGTGTTTTAGAATCTTTGTCTATAACACTTAGTTCTTTAAATAAAGAGTTTTCTATATTTTGAATATAAAGTTTTAAAGAGTCCACTTCCTCCTTGCTACCTTCAATAAAATTTTTAGATAAAGAATTGTATTTAACTAA
>CAJJBS010000056.1 GCA_905182385.1 Fidelibacterota bacterium TCS55 | reverse complement strand
AGTATAAGCACCCATTGTCATAGATTGATTACCAGCACTCATCATACTGATATTAAAACTATGATTCATATTAAGCCTGCTACTATCTAATAAAGGAAGAATTCTTACCTGAGATAAACCTTGGCTATTTATAGGCAGTGTTCTCTCTGGCAAAGAAGAACGAAGTTGTCCTAAACAAATAGTAAATAGGATCGAAAATATTAGGATTCTTTTAATAATTGATTTCATATACATATATAAAGTACAAATAAAAGACAGTAATTGTTCCAGCGAATTTTATTTTAAAACCTTTTATCAATTATAGCTCCACCCATACATATATCATCATCATAGAAGACTATTGATTGACCAGGTGTTATAGCAAACTGAGGATCTTTAAAAATTACTTTACAACTATTTTTTGATAATTCAGTAATACTACACAATTGATCATCTTGACGGTACCTAATTTTAGCTGAAATATTTTCTAGAGAACTGCTCGGAACTTCATTTATCCAATGAAGTTGATCAGCTTCTAATTCTTGATGAAAGAGAGATGGGTGATCGTGACCTTGAGCCACAATTAGAATATTATTATTAAGATCTTTATCCGCAACAAACCATGGAGCTTCTTTAAATCCATGGCCACCACCAATACCAAGGCCTTTTCGTTGACCCATAGTGTAGTACATTAGTCCATCATGCTCTCCACATATTTTTCCATCCACGGTCTGAATAATTCCAGGCTCTAAAGGGATATATTTTTTTAAAAATTCTTTAAAGAATTTTTGTTCACCTATAAAACAAACCCCGGTACTATCTTTTTTTGCATAATTAATCAATCCAGATTCTTCAGCTAATTCTCTAACTTTAACTTTATTTATATTCCCAATTGGAAATATACTTTTTGATAGTTCATTCTGACCTAATAAATATAAAAAATAGCTCTGATCTTTATTTTTATCTAAGCCTTTTAACAACTGAAATTGATTTTCCGATTCATTAATCTGAGCATAATGTCCCGTTGCAATTTTTGTAGCACCTAAATCAAAAGCATAATTTAGAAAGGCTTTAAACTTTACTTCACGATTACATAAAATATCAGGGTTTGGTGTTCGTCCTCTTTTATATTCATCAATAAAATATTGGAAAACTTTATTCCAATATTCATTAGAAAAATTTACACTTCTTAAAGGGATCTCTAAATGATTACAAACGGATAGAGCATCCTTATAATCTTCCTCCGAATTACAATTATCGTCATCTCCTTCCCAGTTTTTCATAAAAACACATTCAACATTATAACCCTGATCTTTCAGGATTTTTGCTGTAACTGAGCTATCCACACCACCGCTCATTCCAACAATTACTATATCAGACATTAGTAAACTTTACTAAAGCCTTTACTAAGGTGTTTACATCTTCTAATGAATTGCTACGACCAAAACTTATTCGAATAGTGGAAGTATTTTGATTCTTAGATAGCCCCATTTCCTCAAGCACGAATGAGGGTTTTACAGAACCTGAACCGCAAGCAGATCCACTTGAAACTTCTATTTTTTCTCGATCTAATTCTACTAAGAGGATATCACTTCTTTTACCTAAAAAAGAAGCGCTGATTACTCCTGGTACATGTTTCTCAGGGTGCCCATTAAAAATAACATTTGAAGAAAGGCTTAACAACTTCGCCTTGAATTCAGATTCTAATTCTTCTAAATGTAAAATTCTATTATCTAGATTTTCTATTGCAAGGCGAACAGCTTCAGCTAAACCAACAATCCCAGAAATATTCTCTGTCCCTGCTCTAAATTGACCCTCTTGTCCTCCACCAATAATAAGTGGATTTAACTTAGATTCATTTTTTTTGTATAAGAATCCAACACCTTTTGGGCCATAAAATTTATGACCTGAAAAACTCAAATAGTCTGCTTGAATATCTTTAACTGACAAAGGGATTTTTCCAAGGGCTTGCACTGCATCTGAGTGAAATGGAATATTTTTTTCTTCAGCAATCTCAATTAAATCTTTTATTGGATTTATTGTTCCCACCTCATTATTAACCATCATTATACTTATTAACCCAGTATCTTTTTCTATAGATTCTTCAAGGTTTTTAGGATTTACTTCTCCAAATTTGTTTACGGGTAATTTTGTATAACTAATACCAAAAGGTGCAATTGAGTCTAATACCTTTAAAATGGCAGGATGCTCAATTGAAGAAGTGATGACGTGTTTATTCTCTTCATGTATTAATGACCACAGCACAGAATTATTAGCTTCGGTTCCACTTCCAGTAAAAATAATTTCATTAGTAGAAGCTTTTAGAGCATTAGCAATAATTCTTCGTGAAGATTCAATTAGTGATTTTGCTTTTCTTCCTGAAGTATGAAGACTTGAAGGGTTGCCAAAATGAGTTTTAGAGGTTGATTCCATTTTATCTATAACGATAGGATGGATAGGAGTAGTTGCACAGTGATCAAAGTATGACATAAATAAGTCCGATTAAGATATATAAATTAAAAGAAAAACAACTGACCTTAAAGGTCGTTTTTAATAGAAGCGTATTTAACAGTATTTTGAAGGTTTGTATAAAAAGGTGGTTTTAGCTTTTCGAGAAGGTCGATGGTTTCTGATTTATCATATTCGTAACGCACCACTTCCCATTCAATATTGTTTTCTACACTTAAAAAAGCAACGGCGCCTCTAGGATCTTCATCAAAAGGGAGTCCCGTTGCACCTTGGCAATAAATAGTAACATTCTCTTTTGATTCATTTCTTGGGGTATGAACATGCCCATGAATAAAAATAAAATTTTCTATTCTTGGATTGCCTTTTGAAACATGATCTCTCCAAGATAAAGCTTCATTCATAGTTGGTGGAATGTCATCTCTTTGATACCAAGCATGGGTGAATTCAATTAAAGTATCATTAATAATTTCTCTATGAGCAATTTTCATAGCTGAACAGAACTCGACGCCTTCAGATCCAAGTTCATTAGCAGTCCATTCTTCATTAGCAATAATTGCTTGGCAAATAGGATCATCAGGAGACATACCTTCTAAATTAGGTCTTTCTTGTTTCCAAAGCTCTTCTAAAAGGTATCGATCATGATTTCCTCTAATAAAAATACATTCAGGTATAGATTTAAGCAATTTAATAGTTTCTTTTGGAGCTGGTCCTAATGCAAAACAATCACCTAAACAAATGATTTGATCGATGTCATTACGTTTCTCAATAATTGAAAGCCCTTTTTTGAGAGAAGCCGCATTTGAATGAACGTCGGTGATTAGTGCAAAGGTTTTTGTGTCCATAGAGGGTGAATATACATGGCCTTTTATTTAGAGGTCAAGTTTTTAAGGAAATGATAATAATATTTTTAATTAAACTAAAATTGGCTTTTGAGTAAAAGAAAAGTTAATTAAAATAATGAGTCTCCTTTCAATAATATTTTTTAATTAAACCTAAATAAAATAATAATGAATGAACCAATTTTATTCGGCATAGGAAATCCCTTAATAGATATTATTGTTAAAGCTAAGGATATAGATTTAAATAATTTAGGTTTAGATAAAGGTGTTATGCATTTAGTAGACGAAAAACGCCAAAAAGAAATCCTCTCATATTTTAGAGAATTAACTCCTATTTATCACCCAGGAGGATCTGCTCCTAATACTTTATTGGCTTGTTCAGCGTTAGGTATAAGATCTTTAATTACAGGTAAGATTGGGAATGATAATTTTGGAGATACATATATAAATCAGACAAAAAAATTTGGAGTAATACCTGCCTTGGTTCAAGGGCAGGGCCCTACTGGCTCAAGTATTATTATTGTGACTCCTGATGGTGAGAGAACAATGAATACACATTTAGGTATGTGTCAGGATTTCTCAGAAGATGATATTGATATAGAAAAATTATCTAAATCAAAATTTCTTTATTTTACTGGTTATATGTGGGATACTGAATCTCAGAAAACTGCAATCAAAACGGCGATTAACTTTTCTAAGGAGAATAATATTAAAATAATATTTGATGTTGCAGATCCTTTTGTTGTTAAAAGAAATAAAGAAGAGTTTTTAAAAATAATAGAAGAAGATATAGATATTTTATTTGCAAATAAATCGGAACTCGCAATTTTATTTAATACGGAAGATTACAATATTTCAGCAATGACCCTTGGTAAGATAGTAAAAATTGCAGCAATAAAACTTGGGGGAAAAGGATCAATTATTGTTGAAAAGAACACTCAAACCTTAGTCCCTCCAAGAGAAGTAAGCGCTAAAGATTCAACGGGTGCAGGTGATATGTATGCAGCTGGATTTATATCATCATTATGTAGAGGCTTGGAACCAATTGAAGCAGGCAGGATAGGCGGTTTTATAGCAGAAGAAATTATTCAACAAACTGGAGCTCAATTCAATTTGAATAAAATTAAAGAACTTCGCTTATCACTTTTCTAAAGGTACCCTTTACGCTTGAATAAAAAATTTAAATTTTATAACTTCAAATAACGTGAAAAGTAAAAATTATAGAGGACAATATGTATTTTAGAGAATTAATAAAAAACACAGTTACAATATTTGCTATTTTATTTCTCTGGGGGTGTGGTAGTTCAGCTGAGTATACAACAGCAAAAATGGCAATTCAAGATGAAGAATGGGGAAAAGCGGAAGAATTTTTACTTAAAGCGCTAGAAGTTGAACCCGCAAATGCTGAAGTTATGGTTCAAATTGGATATCATGTCTATGCTAAAAAAGAGCAATGGCTAGAAATGAATAAAATATTTAATTCTGCACTAGAAGTAAATCCTGAGGCCAAAATTAATAGTAGACCAATATCAGAATTAATAAAAAATTATCGTAGTATGTTCTGGGCAGAAAATTATAATAAAGCTGTCCAAACCTATAATGATTTTAAAGGTTCTAAGGATAAAGCTATACTCCAAGATGCAATTGATCATTTCGAGCAAACTGTAAATATTGATCCGAGCGAAGGACAGACATATTCAATCCTTTCTACTAGTTATTATGAATTAGGTAATAATAAAAAAGCAATTGAGTTTGGTAAGAAAGCAGTTGAGTTGAGTCCTAACGAATTTCAACCAAATATGGCTTTAGGTCAGATTCTTTCATTTAGTGGAGACAAAGAAAGCTCATTAGAGTATATTGAAAAAGCAAAGAAAGTTGAACCTTCAAATAGTATTGCAATTACTATGCTTGCTGGATTGTATTATGACCTTGGAAATACAGAAAAATCAGTACAAACTTTTGAAGAAGCAATTAAAATAGAGACAGAAAAAGAGTTGAAAGCAAATTTATATTTTAATTTAGGTGTTCTCAATATGCAGTTAAATAATTTTCAAGAGGCTGAGGATAGTTTTATGTCTGCCTATGATTTAAATCCGAAGGATACTGAAGCACTTGAAGGTATTGCTCAAACTTTTGAGAATGCTGAAAAATGGCGTAGAGCTAGTAAATTTTACAGAGAGTTAATTGCATTAGACCCTGAAAACCCTAATCATTATAAAGGAATGTCAAGAGTTCTTATTAAACAGGGAGATATGGAAGGCGCAACACGATATTATGAAAAATCGAAAAAGCTAGGTGGATAGGGCAAAATAATAATTAGCCTGATTTTTTTCTTTTATTTAAATATTCATTTAGAGCAATATCTAAAGGTTGATCAGTATAAAGTGGTATATAATCAATTTTCTGTTTTCGGCAGCCACTTTGGTATTTTTTTTTAAATTTTTCAATTTGATTTTGATAAGCTTGCCGAATATGCCAAGGGTCAGTGGTTATTAGTTCACCTGTTTCCATATCTTTAAATTGAATACGGTCTTTATAATTAAATTCAACTTCTTGACGATCTAAAATATGAAAAACAATAACCTCTTGTTTATTGTGTCTAAAATGGTTTAAACCCATTAAAACTTCATCTGGATTATCCATGAGATCTGAAATAAGTATAACTAACCCTCTTTTTTTTATTTTTTCTGCCATATAATCAAGAGTTGATTTAATCTTAGTATCATTTCCAGAATTAATATTTTCTAATGTTTCCATAATTATTTTAGCATGAGCTTTTGAAGCTTTTGGTGGTATAAATTTTTTTATTTTTTCATCAAAAAGGATTAAACCAATTCCATCTTTTTGACGAAGCATTAAATGAGTAAGGGCTGCAGCTAAATAACTAGCATAATCAAGTTTAGTAATATTTTTACTTGTGAATTTCATTGATTGGCTGGTATCGATTAAAATATGAGATCTTAGATTTGTTTCTTCTTCAAATCTTTTAATGTAATAACGATCTGTTTTTCCGAATAATTTCCAATCTATATGACGAATCTCATCACCATGACCATAAGCGCGATGTTCAGCAAATTCAACACTAAATCCATGATATGGACTTTTGTGTTGCCCTATCATGTATCCTTCAACCACTAGGCGTGCTCTCAAAGACATATTCTCAAGCTTAGCAACAGTTTCTGGATTTAGATATTTTCTCTTATCCAAAGATTACTCCAGAAGTTGAGTGATGATATCATCAACTTGCATTCCTTCAGCCTCAGCATTAAAATTAGGAAGTATACGATGTCGAAGAACTGGTAATGCTAGGGCTCTTACATCATCAATGTTTGGAGTAGGTCTTCCATCAAGTGCGGCACGAGCTTTTGCTCCCATAATCATGCATTGAGAAGCTCTAGGACCTGCACCCCAATCAATCCATTTGTTAATAGAGTCCTTTGAAGATTTACCAGGTCGAGTAGAGGCAACTAAATTAACGGCATATTCAATAACGTTATCCGCAACAGGTATTCGACGAATTAGCTTTTGAAAAGTTATTATTTCATCTTTTGAAATTACTTTTTTTAATTCTGGGGTCTCACCAGTTGTTGAAGATTTAACTATTAAGACTTCATCTTCTTGACTTGGGTAATCAATTAAAATATTAAACATAAAACGATCTAATTGTGCTTCTGGAAGAGGATATGTTCCTTCTTGCTCAATCGGGTTTTGAGTTGCGAGCACAAAGAAGGGCTCTTCTAGATTATAGGTATTACCAGAAGCTGTAACTTTATTTTCTTGCATTGACTCTAATAATGCTGCCTGTGTTTTTGGAGGAGTTCTATTAATTTCATCAGCAAGAATAATATTCCCAAAGATTGGTCCTTTAAAAAAACGGAATGATCGCTTACCTGTTGATTGATCTTCTTCTATTACTTCAGTGCCTGTTATATCACTTGGCATCAAATCAGGAGTGAATTGAATGCGTTTAAAATTTAGATCTAGAATATCTGCCAATGATTTTATCATTAAAGTTTTAGCAAGTCCAGGAACACCTACAATTAAAGTATGTCCTTTACAAAGTAATGCAATCAAAATATGGTCTAGCGCATGATGCTGACCAATTATTGATTTACCAATCTCATTAAAGAATTGAGACCTTAATTCGTCTAGTTTTTTTAGGAGTTCAATATCTGTATTATCTGTCATCAGAGTCTTTCTATATATTTTAGATGAATTAAAAAGGGTTGAAAACTTACATGCTCACTTTGAATGAAGCAAATGTCTTGTATGACCATTTTACTTAATAGAACTTTAATATATGACTAACAAAGAAAAATCATTCATAGGGTTAGATAAAATAGAAACATTATCACTATTAAAAAGAATAGGAGCTGAAACATTTCGATATGAACAAATCCAAAATTGGATATTTGATAATTTTTGTGAAAATTGGGAAGAAATGAAAAATATTCCCAAAGACTTAAGAGATAAATTATCTGAGAAAATGCAATTGCACCCACTACAAATAAATCATGTTAGTGGATCTGAAAATGAACCAACTAAAAAATTCCTTTTTAAAACAATAAGTGGTCATAGCCTTGAATCAGTTTTAATGTATGAAAAAAATAGAACTACCGTTTGTATCTCTAGTCAGATTGGTTGTGCAGTAGATTGCAAATTTTGTGCGACAGCTTCAATGGGTTTTATAAAAAATTTAAATGATTACGAAATAATTGATCAAGTACTTCATTTGGAAAGACTATCAAAACATAAAATTACAAATATTGTATTTATGGGAATGGGAGAACCTTTCTTAAATTATAAAAATGTTATAAAAGCAGCTAAATTTCTAAATCATAAAATGGGTTTTGGTGCTAGAAGAATAACCATTTCAACTGCGGGGATTGTTCCAAAAATTCGAAAAATTGCTGATGAAGAGCATCAATTTAAATTAGCAATTAGTCTTAATGCTGTAACAGAGATTGAGCGAAAAAAAATTATGTCGGTTACTAATACTTATTCATTAAATGAGCTTATAGATTCAGCAAGATATTATTATCAAAAAACAAGACGTTTAATAACATTTGAATATGTTTTATTAAAAGGAATTAATGATTCTCCTAGTGATGGGAAAAAGTTAATATCTCTTTTAATGGGTTTAGAATGCAAAGTAAATATAATTCCTTATAATGAAATTGGTGGTGATTTTAACAGACCAGATGAAATTACAATTAAGAATTTTTTAAAAGAATTAAGAAAGGCACCCTTTAATGTAACTGTTCGATGGAGTAAAGGAACTGATATTAATGCAGGTTGTGGTCAATTAGCTGTGGAAGCTATTTCTTAATAACCAATAGCAGTATTTTCACCTCTATAATCGGCTCCACCCCAAAACCCTTTTTCATTAATCATGATTCCATTAGCTTCACCAATATTACCTCTTTGCTTTAAATCATGCCCCTTAGTTTTAAGATCTAAAATTAACTTATTTGAAAAAGAACCTTCTTCATAATAAAGAACATCTGGTAACCATTGGGAATGAAATCGAGGTGAAGAGACAGCTTCTTTAATATTCATATCATGAAGAATCACATTTAGTATATTTTGTAAAACTGTAGTGATTATAGTTGAACCTCCAGGTGTCCCAAGGACTAAAAATGGTTTATTATTTTTTAAAACTATTGTTGGCGACATTGAACTTAAAGGACGTTTTTTTGGTTGTATTGCATTGGCTTCATTACCAACTAGTCCAAACAAATTGGGTACACCAGGCTTACTTGAAAAATCATCCATTTCATTATTCATTATAAAGCCTGCACCATTAATAGTTATACCACTTCCATAACCAGAATTAATAGTTGTAGTCACAGAAACAGCATTCCCATCTTTATCAACAATTGAATAATGAGTTGTTTCTTCACTCTCTTTAATCATTTTTAAACCGTGATTAATATCATTTGAGTTTGTTGCATTACTTACATCGATTGATTTAATTCGATCTTCCGCATAAGATTTTGATAATAATATTTCTTTTGGAACATCCCAAAAATCAGAATCACCCAGATGCTCTGCTCTATCAGC
Source organism: Fidelibacterota bacterium TCS55 (assembly GCA_905182385.1). Lineage (GTDB taxonomy): Bacteria > Fidelibacterota > Marinisomatia > Marinisomatales > TCS55 > TCS55. The sequence goes on along the minus strand of CAJJBS010000056.1, from coordinate 9,904 downwards.
ATAAGCCCTTCTTTCAATTTCAGTTAATAAATGAATATAGTCAGAAGAGTTAAAATCTAGATCAAGAGGAGGGTTTAAATTAGTTTGTAATAAATCTAACATATTAAGCATCTGGATTATAAGAATACCGCCAGAGCTTGGTGGCCCCATTGATATAATATTATAATCATTAAATGATCCAATTATGGGCTCTCTATATTTAGAAAGGTAATTATCAAGATCTTGATATGTTATCCAGCCACCAACCTTCTTCATTTCTTCAACAATAAGCTTAGCTGTAATACCTTTATAAAACCCATCACGCCCTTTACTTGCAATTCTAGTTAAAGTTTTAGCTAAATCTTTTTGAAAAAAAATATCGCCTTCTTTCCATTCACGATCATTACGGGTAAAAATTAGTTTTGTGGCACTATGTTTGCTAAGGAAGTCTTTATTTTTATTAAAACGATTTGCTTCATACTTAGAAAGCTTAAAACCATTATTTGCTAAATTAATTGCAGGCTCTAATAATTGTTTAAGGGGTATACTACCAGATCCATGGTCTCTCCAAGCTTTAAGTAAGCCATCAACTGACCCTGGGACACCTGAAGCAAAATGTGTGGTTAAGGATTTTCCTTCTATCACATTATTATTATCATCAAGATAGATATCTTTATAAGCTTTAGATGGCGCCATTTCTCTAAAGTCAAGAGTAAAGGTTTTTCCATCGGCAAAGTGTCCTACCATAAAGCCACCACCACCAATATTACCATTTGAAGATGACGTTACAGCTAATGCAAAACCTACAGCTGATGCTGCATCTACAGCATTTCCACCTTGTTTTAAAATATCAATACCAATTTTAGATGCTTGGGTACTAGTAGATACAACCATTCCATTTTTCCCATGGACTGGTTTAGAATCACAACTTATAATTAATAATAATATTAATATAAGAAATAAGTTTTTTAAATATTTCATTTTGATTTTAAATAAGAGACGATACCTTCACGACGTTTATCGGCAGCACCATCTAAACCTTTCTCTGTGACAACAATTAAATGAATACCGGATTGTTCTCGTGTTATTTTTTCTATTATGTAACCTTTTTCACTTAAGTCTTTTGCTATGGTTTCCCCTTTCTGAGTAAAGACTTCAACTTTTACCTTTTCACCACGAGCAATTATATTTGGAAAATCAACAGCTTGTTGTGCGCTTAACTCCCAATCAAATATTCCTAAAATAGTTTTATTTACATAAGCAGGAATAGCATTTCCTCCAGGTGAACCAGTTACCATTAATAGACCGCCATCTTTATCAAAAACCATTGTTGGCGACATTGATGATCGAGGTCTTCGGTTAGGAGCTACAGCGTTAGCAAGTCGACTTCCATCTGATGGAACTTTCCTTGCAAAATCAGTCATTTCGTTATTTAAAAGAAACCCTGCAGCCCATCTTTGAGAACCAAAAACACTTTCAATTGTTGCCGTAAGTGCAACAGCATTACCATATTGATCAATTATTGACATATGTGTTGTTCCAGAAGCTTCTTCCGTATTATCTTTTCCCCATTTTGGTATATTTGATAAATCTTTTATTACTTTTGAAGGATTTCCTGGAGTTGGTATAGCATTAGGTAAAAATCTTTCTTTTGCTCTCGCTTTAATATATTTTGGATCTATTAGAGCTTCTAAGGGTATTTTTACTTCATCAGGATCTCCAAAAAAATGATCGCGGTCAGCATATGATAATCTTTGAGCATCTACAAAAGCAGCAATTTTATCCTCTTGTGTGGATAAATTATTTATAAGATGGTCATAAATACCAGCTATCATAATTTGTGCACCACCTGAAGAAGGAGGTGTTGTAGTGCAGATATTCATTTCTCTAAATGTTCCACATATAACGGGCCTAATAACATTAGTATAATTTGTTAAATCTTCTAAGGTCATTTTCCCTGGATCTGGCTCTTTATTTACTGACTTAATAATTTCTTTAGCTATACTACCATGATAAAAGACCTTAGATCCTTGTTCAGAAATAGAACTTAAAGTCTTTGCATATTCAAAATTTTGAAGAATATCGCCCTCTTTTATCTTGATTCCATTTGGATAAAAATATTCTTTTGCACCAGAGTTAATCGACAATCTTCCTATTTTTTCAACTAGTTCAACATATTTTGCAAGTCTGGGCGAAACAGTGAATCCATTTTTTGATAAGTTAATTGCATCTTCAAAAAGAGTTGACCATGGTACTAATCCATATTTTTTATGAGCAGTTTCATAAAGTGAAACTATTCCTGGAGTACCAACCGATTTACCGCTTGGAACTGCTTCCATGAAACTCATAACCGTTCCATCTTTCTTCATAAACATATCAATTTTTGCAGCTGCTGGAGCAGTTTCGCGACCATCAATAAATGTTAAATCATTAGTTTTATAATCATAGTTCAGCATAAAGCCTCCACCGCCAAGGCCGGAGCTTTGTGGTTCAACGAGGCCAAGAACTAAATGTGCTGCAATAGCAGCATCCGTTGCACTGCCACCTTTTTCTAATATCTTGATAGCAGCTTTTACAGCATATGGGTTAGCGGCACTTACCATAGCACCTTTATTCCAAACTTTTTTATTAACTATGCCCTTATTTTTTATACCTAAAGATTGGCAGCTAATAAATAACATAGTTAATAAAATATAGATTAAGTATTTATTCATGATTTATAAATTATGTTTTTCATCTTTTTTTCTTTTTCCATTTTAGAGTATAAGGTAGTATTAACATATATATACCAGTTAACCAAAGTATAAAAAGGATAATGCCTGAAGGCAAGAAAATATATAATTTTACTTTAGGATGAAACCAAGATCCATCATGTAATTGTTCAATTAAATCTGATCGTCTATATGCAACTTGCAAAACTTTTTTTGTTTGAGTATCAACTTGAACTTCCCAGCGATTCTTTCCACGAACTTTTACAATACCTTTTTCTAATCTAAAATCAAGTCTATCAATATCATTCCAGGAGTTAATATTTATTTCATCTACAGTTTTAATTGCATTTAAAATATCATCAAAAGAGATTGAGGGATTGTTTTGAATTTGCCCTTTTTGTGTTGGTGGCTGTATCCAATAAACTTGTTTTTTTAATTGAAGAAGGATTCCGCTGATAATTATAAGCAGTACGGGAATAGAAATAACAAAAGATCCCCAATAATGGGTTTTTCGTGACCATTTACTCCAAATAAATCTTTTCTTCAAAAGGCTTTCCTCATTTAACTAGTGAGAAAATTATAATACTAATCATTTATGACAAAGTAGAATTGTAAAAATTAATAACTAGCTATGTAGCTTATATTAAAATATAAATTAATTTCGTCTTGAAGAAAGTTTTGCCAATAATCTAAGAATCTCCAAGTATAGCCAAATAAGAGTTACAAGCAATCCAAAAGCACCATACCATTCCATATATTTAGGTGCACCTTTTTCTGATCCTTCTTCAATAAAATCAAAATCTAAGACCAAGTTTAATGCTGCAATTACTACAACACCCATACTAAAAAGTATACCCATATTCGAATTCGAATGAATTACCGGTACTGAAACACTAAATAAGCTTAAAACCCAACTAATCATGTATACAAATGCAATACCACCAGTTGCGGCAAGGACACCTAATTTAAAATTTTCTGTCGCCTTAATTAGTCCAGATCGATACGCAAGTAACAAGGCTCCAAGTGTTCCAAAGGTGAGCATCACAGCTTGATTAACTATACCTGGATACATAGATTCAAAATATTTAGAAATTCCACCTAAGGCCAAACCTTGCATTAGAGCATAAGTTGGGACTGTAAACTTTGCCCATTGATGTTTGAATACCGTAATAAGACCTAAAATAAATCCGCCTATCATTCCAAAAATCATAAGTCCATTTCCACGAGGATCACCGACTGGCAGATTCCAAGTAAAAAGTGCAGTTGTCATTAGTAGTAATAGTGAGAAAGCTGTCTTATTAACGGTACCCGTAATTGTCATTTTTCCAGCAGTCGTCAAATCAAAGCCAGAAAATGTTTTAGCATTTAATGTTGGGTTGCCTGAGCGAAGCGATAAATGTCGATTCATTAATAAGCCTCCATACTATCATTTATTGCATTTACTAAGTTATCAATAGAAATACGCTTTTGAACTTGAGTATCACGGTCACGAAGTGTTACTGTTCTATCTTCAACTGATTGATGATCTACTGTGATTCCATAAGGCGTACCTGCCTCATCCTGTCGATAATATCTTTTTCCAATAGAGCCCTGTTGATCATAAATAACTTTGAAATGAGGTTTTAATATATCCATTACTTCTCGACCAAGTTCAGGTAAGCCATCTTTTTTAACCAAAGGGCAGACAACAGCTGTAATGGGAGAAATCTTTGGGTGAAATTTCATAACAATTCGATTATTTTCTTCATCATTCCAATATGCGTCAGATAAAACAGCAAGCATCATTCTATTTAAACCTGCAGATGTTTCAATAATAAATGGAAGGAAGCGATCATTCTTTTGTTGATCGAAAATTTCCATTTTCTTTCCTGAGGACTCTTGGTGTCTAGCAAGGTCATAATCAGTTCGATTATGAATACCTTCAATCTCTGACCACCCAAAAGGAAATTCAAACTCAATATCCCAGGCTTCTTTAGCGTAATGAGCTAATTCATTTGGACCATGCTCATGAAAACGTAATTTTTTAGAATCAATTCCTAGCTGATCATAAAACTTAATTCTTTTTGCTTTCCAATCTTTCATTGATTCATCGTCATCACCGGGTTTTACAAAATATTGCATCTCCATTTGTTCAAACTCACGTGTGCGAAATATAAAATTTCTTGCAACAATTTCATTTCTGAAAGCTTTTCCAATTTGAGCAATGCCAAAGGGGACTTTAAGGCGCATCGCGTTTTGAGTAAGGAGATAATTAACATAAATACCCTGCGCTGTCTCAGGTCGAAGGTAAGCAATATTAGAATCTTCTTCAATTGGACCAACATGAGTTTTAAACATTAAATTAAATTGTCGAGGTTCAGTTAAGTTACCAGTTGTTCCACATTTAGGACATTGGATCTTCATCCAATCACCATCACCTAATTCACCTTCAAAAAGTTCATCTGCTCGGTACCTAGCTTTACATTCTTTACAATCAACTAAAGGGTCATTAAAAGCACCTATGTGACCTGATGCTTCCCATACTTTTGGATGCATTAAAATTCCACTATCTAGGCCAACAATATTCTCATGAAGCTGGGTCATTTCTTTCCACCAAAGTTGAGAAATATTATTTTTTAAAGAAATACCTAAAGGGCCATAATCATATATAGCACCAAAGCCACCATAGATTTCAGAACTTTGAAAGATGAAACCTCTTCTCTTACAAAGAGATACAATTTTTTCAATACTCATTATAGAGATGTCTTTCCTCTTGATAAGCTTAAATCATTCATTAATCTAAATTTTTCAATTCTTTTTCAATCTGATCATTGTATTTAATATTCAGATCATCTTTAAAAATTCTAGTTTTAATATCTCTTTCAGGAGACTTTATATATAGTACTATTGTAATAAAAGATAAGATAGAGATAAAGATTGGTGCTAGCCAGGCAAAAAAATTAAACCCTTCGGCAACTGGTGAAGAAAGAACTCTTTCTCCATACTTATCAGTAAAATAATTTAATATTTCAACTTTAGTTTTTCCATTTTGAATCATTCCAGCAATTTCAATTTCCATTTCCTTATTGCCATGGTCATAGACTGTTCCACTCCAACAACAAGTAGCCATTAGGCTCTGTTCAATATCTATTATTAATTTATTTTTTTCTTCTGCAAAAATGATACTAAAAAAGGATAAAAAAGTTATAATTCGATTCATTTCTTTTTCTTCTTCTTTGTTTTACGCTTTTTTTTCTTTGGTGGAGCAGCTCTTTTTTTGTCAACTAGAGCAACCGCTTCTTCGAGTGTGATTTTTTCAGGATCAGATTCACGCGGAAGAGAGGCATTGATTTTTCCATCGGTTATATAAGGACCATATCTTCCTGATTTAATAAGCAAAGATTCTCCAGTTGCAGTATGCTCTCCAAGATTACGTAATTCTTGGGGGCCACTATTACGATTTTTAATTAGTTCAATTGCTTCTTCAAGATTAATTGTTATTGGTGACATATTTGGTGGAATGGTTCCATTCTTTCCTTTACCAGCAGTAACGTAAGGTCCGAATCTTCCATAATCAGCCTTAACATCTTCATTTGTTTCAGGGTGTTTTCCTAATATTCGAGGAAGAGATAAGAGCTTTAAGCCCATTTCAAGATCAACATCATTTGGTGATGTTCCTTTTGGAATTCCTTTTCGTTTACTTGTCTCACCAAGTTGCACATAAGGGCCATAAGGACCACTTTTAACTAAAACTTTTTCATTGCTATTAGGGTCAGAGCCAAGTTCACGGTCTTCATTTATTTCTTGATTTAGAATTTCTAAAGCTTTGTCAACATTGAGATCTCCTAGAAAAACATCTTTTGGAACAGCTTTTCTAACTTCACCTTGCTGTACAAAAGGACCATATTGCCCTACACGTATTTCAATAGGCTCTCCATCGTAATCCAATTGAACAGAACAAGCTTTGCCAATATCTACTTTATCGTCTAACATTCCTTCGAGTCCTTTTACTTTATCAGAACCAAAATAAAATTCTTTCATAAAGGGTAGTGATTCTGCTTCACCTCTTGATATTGCATCTAATTCATCTTCCATCTTAGCAGTAAACTGACTATCAACAAGTGATGCAAAATGGTTTTCTAATAGCTGAGTCACCGTAATTCCAAGAAATGTAGGCGTAAGTTTTCCTCTTTCTCTTACAACATATGTTCGATATACAATAGTATCAATAATATTGGCAAACGTGGAAGGCCTACCTATACCTTGACTTTCCAACTCTTTTACTAATGAAGCTTCAGTAAATCGAGCAGGTGGGTTTGTCTGATGTTCATCAGATTCTAATTGATTACATTCTAGAGATTGCCCCTTAGATAAATTAGGTAAGATTGTTTCTTGATCCTCAGTAATACCATTTCTCTTATCAGTGCTTTCAACATAAGCAGCCATATATCCGGGAAAGAGAATTACTTTTCCATTAGCTCTAAACTCTGTTTTTTGATTCTCAATAGTAACTGAGATCTGTTTGATTTTAGCTGAAGTCATTTGTGATGCTAAAGTTCTTTTTCGAATTAGGTCATAAAGATTCGCAGCATCTTGATCAATTTCAGCTCTAACTTTTTCTGTTTTTACAAATGTTTTTCCAGCTGGTCTAATAGCTTCATGGGCTTCTTGAGCATTTTTTACTTTTGAAGCATAAGTCCTTGCTTGATCAGGTAAATACTCTTTACCAAATCTAGTCATAATCTCATTTCGAGAACCGTTAAGGCCTTCAGCAGATAAATTTGTTGAATCAGTACGCATATAAGTAATAAAACCTTTTTCATAAAGTCTTTGAGCCGTTCTCATCGTCTTTCTTGCTGAAGAACGAAGTTTTCGAGCTGCCTCTTGCTGAAGAGTTGATGTTGTGAAAGGAGGTTTTGGGTTAGAGCTTTTAATTTTTTCTTCTACATCTGAAACAACCCAACTACCATTGGTTAGTTCTTTAACCAATTCATCTGCTTGCGCTTTTGAAAGGAGTAGGGCTTTATCATTTTTTAATTTACCAGTATTTGGATCAAAATCTTTACCAGTAGCAATTCTTTCTCCATTCACTCGAATTAAAGTTGCGTTAAATGAATCATCTTTAGTTTGAAACTCTGCTTTCAGATCGTAATAAAGGGCAGAGTGAAACACTTGTCTTAGACGTTCTCTTTCAACAATAATTTTTAAAGCAGATGACTGAACTCGTCCAGCAGAAAGGGAGACTTCTACAAATTTCATATTCTTTTTAAGAGTACTCCACAATACACGTGAAACTTTATATCCAACTAAACGATCTATAATTCTACGAGCTGTACGAGCTTCTACAAGATCTTTATCTATCTCTTGAATATCATTCATTCCCTCTTCAACACCCTCTTTTGTTATCTCAGTAAATTGTACTCGTGAAATTTTATTTTTATCAACTTCACTGGCAATATGAGCAGCAATAGCTTCACCTTCTCGATCAGGGTCAGTCGCAACTATAATTTTAGTTGTTTTTTTAGCTAATGCTTTAAATTCTTTCATAAATGATTTTCTATCAGGTAAAATGTCTTCAATAATTGAAAAATCATTATCTACATCTACACCCAATTCTTTTTTAGGTAAATCTTTAATATGCCCTACACAGGCTATAACCTCATATTCACCGCCAAGGTATTTAGCTATAGTTTTTGCCTTTGAAGGGGACTCAACAATTAATAATGGTTTTATACTCATTTAAATAAATCTTCTTTTTAGAATTGATGGAAAATCAAATTATTCATACGTATGTATTAAATGTAAAAATTTTTTTTAAAAAGACAAAGAATTCATATGCTCAATAATTTTATTTAATTCGACCTTTTGTTGATTGCCTGTTAAAAAATCTTTCACTTCTAATTGATTTGACTCTAATTCTTTGTCACCAATAATAATAGCATATTTAACATTCATTTTATTAGCTTCTTTAAGTTGAGCCTTTAAAGAGCGACGTAGTAAATCAAACTCTGTATTTAGACTTTGATTTCGAAGATCTTGAGCTAATTTAATCACAGTTGCTCGAGTCTTCTCACCTAAGCTAACAATATATATTTGAACTTTATTTTTATTAAATTGTTTGCTTTTCATCAATAATAGGACTCGTTCCATTCCAGCTGCGAATCCAATGCCTGGAGTTGGTTTGCCACCTAACATCTCAGTAAGACCATCGTATCTTCCACCACCACATATAGCATTTTGAGCTCCTAAATTTGATGAGGTAATTTCAAAAGTAGTTCTAGTGTAATAGTCTAGACCTCTAACTAGTCGTGGCATTAATTTATACTGAATTTCTAAAATATCTAGATATTCAATTACTTCATTGAAATGAGTTTGATCTTCATTTGTCAAATAATCTGAAATATTTGGTGCATCCTCAAGAATTTTGATTTCATGTGAGGCTTTAGTATCCAGAATCCTTAATGGATTATCATTAAATCTTTTTTGGCTTGTTTCAGTTAACTCAGAAAAGTGTGGTTTTAAAAATTTTTGTAAAGCGGCTCTATAATTTATTCGACATTCAGGTGACCCAATAGAATTTAGATTTAATTTAAGTCCTTCCAAGCCCAACGATTTAAAAATAGATATTGCCAAAGCAATTACTTCAGCATCTATTTCAGGGTGCTCAGAACCAAAAGCTTCTACGCCAAACTGATGAAATTGACGGTAACGTCCTTTTTGAGGTCTTTCTCTTCTAAATAATGCATCAATATAATAGAGCTTATTAATAGGATTAATGCGCCCTAAGTTATGTTGAATAAATGCTCTAGCAACTGAGGCCGTAAGTTCTGGTTTAAGAGTTAGGTCTTCGCCGCCCTGATCTGTCCAACTATACATTTCTTTTGAAACAATATCTGTCTCTTCGCCAACACTTCTAGAAAATAATTTAGTTTTTTCAAATGCAGGAGTTCGAATCTCATGGTAACCATAATGGCTTGTTATTTTTCTGATTTGATCTTCCAGCGATTGCCATTTGATGCTTTCTTCAGGAAGAATATCTTGAGTGCCTTTAATAGCACGAATAGTTTTATTATTCATTTTTAGGTAAAATATTACTAAGCAATGTTTCTGACTTTGTTTTAAAAGACTCTGGAATGTACAATTTTACAGAACCACCAGGGAGAGTCATTGCATTAATATTATAGGCAGTACTTAAAAAATCACCTTTTGTATAACAAGGAATATCATTATTATTT
>CAJJBS010000055.1 GCA_905182385.1 Fidelibacterota bacterium TCS55 | reverse complement strand
TCATTCGACGCTAGATCAAAGAAGTGAACTTCCATTACGAAATCCGTCTCATTAAAGGTTGGTCGAATCCCTAAGTTACACATTCCATATAAATTATTGCCATTAATCCTTCCACGTATATAATAAACTCCGTTAGCTGGGACTAGTTGATTTTTTTCTACTGGTATGAAGTTTGCTGTTGGATATCCTAGATCTTTGCCTCTACCTGCGCCTTCAATAACTTTAGATTCAAAACCAAATACCCACCCTAATTCAAAAGAAGCGCGTCGAACAAAACCTTCTTTTATAAGGTTTCTTATGTGTGTACTTGAGATTGTAACATTCTCATCAGATATTGGCTTTATTATATCAACATTAAAACCATTTGCTTTACCAAAATTTGTTAAAAAGAGGGGGCTGCCTTGTCTATCAAACCCAAAATGATGATCATAGCCAATTATTACAGATGAAGGCTTAAAATATTTTAAAACTACATCAACAAGGAAATCTTCAGCTTTAACATTTGAAAATTCTTTATTGAAAGGTATTAATAATACAATATCTATATTTAATGATTTCAAAATCTCCAACTTTTTACTAATATGCATAAGCATAGGTAACTTATCACCTTTTTGCAATACATGCCTTGGATGAGGATCAAAAGTTATTAGTACAGATTTTTTATTAATTGATTCTGCAGTTGATACTACTTTTTTAATTACTTCTTGATGCCCTCTATGACAACCATCAAAAGTGCCGATGGTTACTACACTATTAGGTAAAACTAAAATTTCATCTAATGATCTATAGACTTCCATTCTTCCTCAAAACTTCTAATTGTAGTAGAATTATCAATGTTATAGTGACCTACTTTAATTCTCACTAACTTTGTTAAATATCCAACAGTTTTAAGCTTGATTGCAATATCTTGACCTAATACACGAATATAAGTTCCTTTAGAGCATGTTGCTGAAAAGTCAAGTTCTGTATCTGTAAAATTATTAAGTCCAATATCTAATATTTTAACTTGAACAGGCTCTCTTTTAACAACAATATTTTTACGCGCAAGCTTATACAACCGAACTCCATTTACACGCTTAGCTGAGAACATTGGTGGTGTTTGAATATAATCTCCTTTAAAACTTAATAATATTTTTTCAACTTTAGCTTTATCAAACTGGGGTATTGCCATCTTATTAATAATTGGACCTTCATTGTCAAGCGTTTCTGTTGTTTCACCAAGTTTTAATGTCGCTCTATATGATTTAGAGGAGGAAGAAATTTCTGATAATTTTTTAGTATCCTTTCCTGTTCCTATAATTAATACACCTTCAGCAAAAGGATCTAAAGTGCCAGCATGCCCCACTTTATTTTCTCGAGTAATACCTTTTATCTTCTTAACAACATCGAAACTGGTCCATCCAATAGGTTTATAAATACTAAAAATCAAAATTTTATTCTTTATTATCTATATTATGAAAAATAGTATCTAACTTTTCCGTATATGTCATTGTATCATCATAATAAAACTTTAATTGAGGTGTGAATTTTATTCTTAATTGTTGACCAAGGTATTTTCTAAAGGCTTTAGCCAATTTATTTAAATTACTTTCAATTTCTTCGATGGGTTTCTTTTTTTTAACTACACTAAAAAATATTTTAGCATATTTTAAATCAGGTGAGACAATAACATTAGAAATAGTTACAAATCCAAGATCTGATAAATCTATAAACTGGGTTTGAATATCTCCAAGAATAGTTCGGATTTCATTCGCTACCCTATCTGTTCTTTTATAGGGTCTCTCTGTTCTCAATTGAGTTCTAAGGATCTTTTAATAAACTTTATTTCGTAGCAAATAATAACATCGCCTTCTTTAAATTTTGAAAAATTATTAATGCCAATACCGCACTCAAAACCTTCTCTCATCTCTTTAGCTTCATCTTTTAAATGTTTCAAAGAGTTTATTTCACCATTGGCTATTTCTTCATCTTCTCTTAAAACACGCGCTTTTGCATTTCTTACAATTTTGCCTTCTAGAACTTTAGAACCAGCAATAAATCCAATTTTTGGGATTTTAAAAGGTTCTTGCACAATTGCTTTACCTAGGTTTTCTTCTACTTTCTCTGGTTCTAATAAACCTTCTAATGCGAGAGTAACTTCTTCAACTGCATTATAAATAACATTGTAAGATCTTATATCAACATTTTCTTGACGTGCTAAAAGTTTAGCATTTGATGAAATTTGAACATGAAAACCAATAATTACAGCACTTGAAGCTGCAGCTAGTAAGACATCCGACTCAGAAACCATTCCAACCGATTTGTGAATAACCTGAACTCCAACTTCATCATTTGCTATCTTACTTAATTGTTCAGATAAAGCTTCAATTGATCCATCAACATCACCTTTAATAATAATTGGGAGGTTTTTAATTGCACCTTCTTTAATTAAAGCAGACATGCCATCAAGGGTTTGTGTCGCAATTTTTTTCTGATCAATCTCACGTTTTAAACGTTGTCTTTCAGACGCTATTTTTTTTATCTCTTTTTCATTTTCTACCACTGCAAATATATCAGCTGATTGAGGCACTTGATCAAAGCCAAGTATTTGAACTGCATCTGAAGGTCCTGCATGTTTTATTCTCTGTCCTCGTTCATTCATCATAGCGCGAACTTTACCAGGTATATTATTACAAATAAATGGATCACCAATATTTAATGAACCTTTTTGAATTAATACAGTAGCTATAGGTCCATGCCCTTTATCTAACTTAGAATCCACTACTGTACCTCGAGCTAATGTATTAACATTAGCTTTTAATTCTAACATTTCTGCTTCAACTAACATTGAAGCTAATAAATCATCAACACCTTTACCAGTTTTAGCAGAAATTGGAATTGCTTGTATCTTACCGCCCCAATCTTCAACAAGGACATCATTCTCTGACAATTCTCTTTTTACTTTTTCTAAATCCACGTCAGGTAAATCAATTTTATTGATTGCTACAATTAGAGGAACTTCTGCTGCTTTAGCATGGCCAATTGCCTCTTTAGTTTGAGGCATGACTCCATCGTTGGCAGCTACAACAAGAACTACTAAATCAGTAACTTGAGCACCTCGTGCGCGCATAGCAGTAAAAGCTTCATGTCCTGGAGTATCTAAAAAAGTAACGGAATTGCCATTTTTAAGTTCAACTCTATAAGCACCAACATGTTGAGTTATACCACCGGACTCTCCACCAACAACATTTGTTTCGCGTATATAATCTAATAAAGAAGTTTTGCCATGATCTACGTGACCCATAACAGTAACAACAGGTGGTCTATCAACAGCATTTTTCAGGTCTTCTTCTGTAGGTTCTAATGAGAAAAGCTCCTCACCCACATCTTCCATTTTTTCAGCTTTATAACCAAATTCTTCAGCTAATAATTCAATTAAAGCCCAATCTAAACGTTGATTAATAGTAGCTAGAATTCCTAAACTCATACATTTTTGAATAATATCATTTGAACGAGTTTCAAAAATTTTTGACAATTCATCAACATTAGAGAATTCAGCAACTTTAATAGGCTTGAATTCTACATCTTCAAGATTATTATCGTTTTGATCTTTGTCTTTTTTATAAACTTTCTTTTTTGATTTAAAATCTATCTTAGCAGTTATTTTGCGAACAGTCTCTGCTGCACTCTTATCCTTTTTAATTTCAGCTTTAGATTTATTATCAACTTTTCTTTGAGCAGTACCCTTACCAACTTGAGATTCAATTGACGAAAGATGGATTTTTCTTAATTTTTTCTTAGGCTTTAGTTCAGATTGAGCTTGTTTTGGTTCTTCTTCTTCTTTTTCAACCTTTTTTTCTTTTAATTCATTTTGTTTGGCTTCTTCAACAGCTTTTCTTTCTAAAACAAGGTTGCGAGCTTCTTCTTGTTTCTTCTTTTCATCTTCTTGAATTTTATCACGTTCTTTTGTTTCAAGTTTTCTTTGTTCATCTATCGTTAATATATTTAGTTTTTTATGTTCTTTTTGTCTATCAAGAATACGAGTATCATGAATTTCTCGTCTAACTTGTTCTTTTCTATAACGCTCAACAGACTCTTTATCTTTATGAAATTCAGCAAGAATAATTTGATATACATCTTCTTCAATTGGAGCCATATGGCTACCAACTTCAATATTTTTTACTTTTAGAAAAGAAAGTATATCAGTATGAGATATATTTAATTCTTTAGCTATTTGAAAGATTCTACGTTTTGCCATATAATTATGATTCTACTTTCTCTAATTCAATATTGCTCTCTTTATCTAAAGAAGATTCTTCAACTTTATCAATTGTTTCATCTTTATTAATTTTTTGAGATTGATTTTCTTCCACAAATTTCTGAACTGCATCATAAACTTTCTCAAGTGAAGTTTCTGTTATACCTTTAATTTCAACAATCTTATCTTCTTCAGTATTTAAAAGATCTGAAACAGTTTTAATATTATTTTCTTCTAAAGGCTTAATTGGTCTTTTTGGCATATTTTTAATATCACTAAGCAATGTTTCTTGTTCAATTT
>CAJJBS010000054.1 GCA_905182385.1 Fidelibacterota bacterium TCS55 | reverse complement strand
TATCCTCTTCACTCAATTTCTATCGCAGAATGGGAAGGCTTTATATTTATTAATTTTAATGATCATCCAGAAAAATTTGAGAATGCTTTTTCCCCAATATTAAAAAAATTTGAAAATTGGGATATCTCTGAACTTATCCCTCTAGAAACAAAAACATATAATGTTGCTGGTAATTGGAAATTAGTAATACAAAACTATTGTGAATGCTACCATTGTCCAATACTTCATCCAGAACTTGCGGCCATAACACCTTATTTAGGTGGTCGAAATGATATGCACTCAGGTCCTTTTTTAGGCGGATACATGAATTTAAGTAAAGATAAACAAAGCGTAACTGAAAGTGGCCAATTATGCTGTCCTCCATTAAATAATGTAGATAAAGATGATTTAAATAAAGTTTATTATTATTCAATTGCTCCAAATATGTTAATAAGCCTTCATCCTGAATATGTAATGTATCATACTGTCTGGCCTAACGGTGTTGATAAATGCATTGTTAATTGTTCATGGCTATTTAATAAAGATATTATTAACTCTAGTAAATACAATACCCTTGATGCTGTAAATTTTTGGGATATGACAAATAAACAAGATTGGCATATTTCTGAGTTATCACAATTAGGAATTCAATCTAAAAAATATTCACCCGCCCCTTATTCAGGCCAAGAGAGCTTACTTGCAGCTTTTGATCAATATTATAAATATTCACTAAATAATTAAAAAAGCTTGGCTTAAGCCAATTGAATTATTGATAATTCTATTGGTCATACATACTATCTTTTTTCTAAATTTATTATCTGAATAACTCTATTTTTTCATAATTTCAAATTATTATAAATGCTTAAAGACATAACACAAGATTTTTCGCTAAGACATATTGGTCCAAGGGAATCCGAAGTAAAAGAAATGCTTAAAGCTTTAAAGCTAGATAGCATTGAAAGTTTAATAGACAAAACTATTCCTAAGTTAATTCAGATTAAATCAGAGTTAAAAATAGGTCCTGGGCTTGATGAATTCTCTCTTCTAAAAAAAATCAAAGAGATTGCTTCAAAAAACAAAGTTGCTCGTTCATATATAGGCACTGGTTATTATGGGACAATAACACCTCCCGTCATTCAACGAAATATATTAGAAAACCCCGGTTGGTATACTGCATATACCCCTTATCAAGCAGAGATTTCTCAAGGAAGACTCGAAGCACTTCTAAATTACCAAACAATGGTTACTGATATGACAGGTCTTAGCATATCTAATGCTTCACTTTTAGATGAATCAACTGCCGCCGCTGAAGCAATGGTTATGATGCTACGATCTACAAAAGAAAGAAACCAACTCTTGGTTGCAGATGATTGTCACCCTCAAACAATCGATGTGCTTAAAACTCGCTCAGAACCTATTGGTGTAAAGTTAGTTATTAAGCCTCTTGACGAATTTAATTTTACAGAAGATGTCTTTGGAGCGTTAATTCAATACCCATCAACTGATGGAAAAGTTTTTGATTTCAGTGAAATATGTGAGCGAGCACATAAAGCTGGAGCGCTTATTACAGTTGCAACAGACTTAATGGCACTTGCTCTTATACCTACGCCTGGTGATATTGGCGCAGATATAGCTGTTGGTAATTCACAACGTTTTGGTGTCCCAATGGGCTTTGGTGGTCCTCATGCAGCATTCATAGCTGCAAGAGAAGATTTTAAAAGAAAAATGCCTGGCCGAATAATTGGTGTTTCTATTGATAGCAATGGGAATAGAGCTCTACGAATGGCTCTTCAAACTAGAGAACAGCATATTAGGAGAGATAAAGCAACTTCAAATATATGCACTGCTCAAGTATTGCTCGCGGTCATGGCAAGTATGTATGCAGTTTATCATGGTCCTTCAGGTATCAAAGCAATTGCAAACCGAATTCATGAAAAAACAAAAATACTTGCAAATGCATTAAAAGCGTCTGGTTATAAAATAGTTTATGATCAATTTTTTGATTCAATCCGGATATCAATTAAGAATAAATCTATTGATAAAATGAAAAAAGCTGCTGAATTAAGTAATCTAAATTTTAGATATTTTGAAAATAATGACATTGGAATATCTTTAGATGAAACGACATCAGAAAATGACTTGATAGATATCCTTTCAATCTTCAATTCTAAATTATCTCAAAATAATAATTTTAGTCTTTTATATAATCGAGCCTCTAGTTTTCTGACTCATGATATTTTTAATCAATATCATTCTGAAACTGAGATGATGCGATATATCCATAAATTAGAGACAAAAGATCTTACTTTAAATACCAGTATGATTGCCCTTGGATCATGTACCATGAAACTTAATGCGGCAGCTGAAATGATTCCAATAACTTGGCCTGAGTTTGCTTATATCCATCCCTTTGCACCTCCAGAGCAAACATTAGGTTATAAGGAATTATGTGATTCACTTTCTAATTGGCTTATTGATATTACAGGGCTAAATGGATGTTCATTACAACCAAATTCTGGCGCCCAAGGTGAATATACTGGACTTTTAGTTATTAGATCTTATCATTTGGATAATGGGAATCCTCATCGAAAAATATTCTTAATTCCATCCTCAGCACATGGGACAAATCCAGCAAGTGCAATAATGGCAGGGATGAAAGTCGTTGTTATAAAATGTGATGAGCAAGGAAACATTGATTTAGAAGATTTAAAATCTAAAGTAGAAATACACAGTACCAACCTTGCAGGCATTATGGTAACATACCCTTCAACACATGGTGTGTTTGAAGAAGCTATTGGTGAAATTTGTGATATGATTCATAAAAATGGTGGACAAGTATATCTTGACGGTGCAAATTTAAATGCTATGGTTGGATTAACCCGACTAGGAGAGTTCGGCGCAGATGTTTGTCACATTAATCTACATAAAACATTTGCTATCCCTCATGGTGGTGGCGGACCTGGAATGGGGCCTATTTGCGTGGCTAAACACCTTGTTCCATTTCTACCTGGGCATTTTACTCTAAATAATTCAGAGAAAGCAATTCATGCCGTATCCGCCGCGCCAATTGGAAGCGCTGGCGTTCTACCAATCTCTTGGGCATATATTGCTTTACTTGGAAGTGAGGGTTTAAGAGCTTCTACCGAAATTGCTATTCTTAATGCTAATTATATGGCTCATAGATTAAAAGATCATTACCCAATATTATATCGTGGTTCAAAAGGATACTCAGCACATGAGTTTATTTTAGACCTTAGACCATTAAAAAGAGATCATAATATTTCTGATGAAGATGTTGCAAAACGATTGATTGATTATGGCTACCATGCGCCAACAATGTCATTTCCTGTTGCTGGAACATTAATGATAGAGCCAACAGAAAGTGAGTCCAAAAAAGAACTTGACCAATTTTGTGATGCTATGATCTTAATTAAAAAAGAAATTGAAGATATTATTAACGGAAGTTTAGATAAGGAAGATAACCCTCTTACCAATGCTCCCCACACTGCGCTAGTTGTTACAAATGATAATTGGAATCATTCTTATTCACGAAATCAAGCAGCATACCCTGCTAAGTGGCTAAAAGAATTTAAATATTGGCCATCTGTTGGTCGTGTTGATAATGCATTTGGAGATCGTAATTTAATTTGTACTTGTCCTCCTATAGAAGACTACGAAGAAGAATAAAAATAATATTTAATTTATCTATATAGATTAGTGTTAACTAAAATGTCCTGGTTCCTAAAAAATGATATTCTAAAAATTCTTGATGCAACTCAAGAAGAACGCGAGAATCTTCAAAATCATAAAATTTATAATTCTATAAAAAATATAGACCAATTACAAGTTTTTATGAGTAATCATGTCTTTGCTGTTTGGGATTTTATGTCAATTCTAAAATCACTTCAAAATCAACTTACTTGTGTAGATGTACCCTGGATTCCATCAGGTAAAGGTACTCCGGCAAGACTAGTAAATGAAATTGTAATTGAAGAAGAATCAGATATGGATCGCCATGGACAACATATGAGCCATTTTGAAATGTATTGCCATGCAATGATACAAGCCGGTACCGATATAAATCCTATTAACCAATTTTTACATAATATAAAATCATCAAATGTTATGGAAGCATTGATTATAAGCAATGCTCCTCAAGCTGCTTCAAACTTTGTAAATAATACATTTCAAATACTTGATGGCGCACCTTCTCATGTGGTAGCCTCAATGTTTACATTTGGCAGAGAAGAAGTAATCCCCGATATGTTTAGAAAAATTATTAGAGAAATCGATAGCTCACTTCAAGGTAAACTAAAATCATTTATATATTATCTTGATCGGCATATTGGCTTAGATGAAAATGAGCATACACCTTTAGCTTTACGAATGGTTAAAGAACTTTGTTCAGATGATGAAAAGAAGTGGACTGAAGCTACTAATGCAGCTAAAGCTTGTATGAAATCTAGAATAAAATTCTGGGATGAAATTTCAGATGAAATACATAAAAACTAAGATATAAGAATCTCCTGCTCTTCCATCAACTCTAAATATTCATTCTCTAGGTTATTCACTATATCCACAGCTTTTTGTAACTTTTTATAATCATTCTCATTAGAGACATCTTTTATAATTAACCTATACTCTTCTAGTTTATCCTCAATATTTTTAAACCTTCTTTTGATCCAGGAAATTCGATTTCTTTTTTTCTTTCGTATTTCATAATCAGCTTTTCCTTTTGATTCTTTTTTTTCTTTAATAGGGCTGAGAAGATTAGAATCTTTTGATTTTTTCCATTCATAGTATTCATAGTTTCCCTCATAAATCTGTATGGATCCATTTCCAACTTCAATAATATGATTTGTTACATTATTAAGAAAATGTCTATCATGAGAAATACATACTATGGAGCCCGAAAATTGAACCAAAGCAGTTTCAACAATATTCCGCGAAACCATATCTAAGTGATTCGTTGGCTCATCAAGCAATAATAAATGAGAAGGCTCCACAAGCATTCTTGCCATCGCTAGACGTGCTTTTTCTCCACCTGAGAGCACCTTAATTAATTTTTCAATCTCATCAGATTTAAATAAAAAACTACCTAAGTATGTTCTGATTTGAGTTTCTCCCCATCCTGGACTTACTTTTTGAATAGTTCCAAAAATAGTATCATCTTTATCTAACACATCAAGTTGATGTTGAGCATAATAAGCTGTATCAACACCTGAGCCAATGCGCACAGCTCCTTTTGTAACAGATTCTACGCCTGCTAACATTTTTAAAAGAGTTGATTTC
Source organism: Fidelibacterota bacterium TCS55 (assembly GCA_905182385.1). GTDB lineage: Bacteria > Fidelibacterota > Marinisomatia > Marinisomatales > TCS55 > TCS55. The sequence goes on along the minus strand of CAJJBS010000054.1, from coordinate 5,426 downwards.
CCCGCACCGTTATGACCGACTAATCCAATTTTATTTCCCCTTTCAATCATCATATTCATTTCATTAAAAACTTGAATATCTTGAAAATATTTAGTCAGGTTTCTACAAGAAGCTACATTAAGTGGAGAACGAGAGGGTTGAGGTAAAACTAAGTTTAAAGCATTATTATCTTCAAAAGGTGCTTCTATTTTATCCATCTTATCCAACATTTTCACACGACTCTGAACTTGTTTTGATTTAGTACTCTTAGATCTAAATCTTTCGATAAAACGCTCAGTTTCTCTAATTTCTTTTTGTTGGTTTTTATAAGCACTTCTATTTTGCTCTAAACGTAATGCTTTATCAATTTTGTATTTAGAATAGTTACCATTATAAAGCGTTACTTTCTTAATATCTATTTCAAGGATGTGATTAACTGATTGGTCTAGAAATGTACGATCGTGACTAATCATTACTAGACCTCCCTTCCAATTAGCTAAAAATGATTCTAACCAAATTGTGGCTTCTAGATCTAAATGGTTTGTTGGTTCATCTAAAAATAAAATATCAGGTTCTTGAAGTAAAATAGATGCGAGAGCAACTCTCATTCGCCATCCTCCAGATAAGACATCCATAGGTTCTTTTAACTGTTTATCTAAAAACCCAAGTCCGCTTAAAATTTTTTTTGCTTTATCTTCTAATCTCCATCCTTCTAAAGCCTCAAATCGATTTTGAACTTCACCTAATTCATTTACTAAATTCAAATTTTCTGGTTCTTTGGCAATTAGCTCTGATAATTGAAGCATTTTATTTTGAATTTGACTTACTTCCGGATAAGCTAAAAGGACTTCTTCTAGAATAGAATGATTAGATCCAACTATAATATCTTGTGCTAAATATCCAATGCTGGTTGAACTATCAACTTGAATACTCCCGCTATCAGGCGTATCCTTGCCTAACATAATTCGGAGTAGTGTAGTTTTTCCAGAACCATTTGGTCCAACCAATCCTAATCGCATTCCCTTTTTTATAAAAATATTAACATTATTAAATAAATCACCATCAGGAAAAGACTTAGATAGACTTTCAATACGTATCATGTCTTAAAATATTTTATACAAGGAGACCATCAATAACTGAACCATGATTTAAAGCTAGCTCCACAGGATAAACTTTATTAATTATTTTAGATGAACTAGTAACTTGAACTCGGATATAATTATCTGTGTAGCCTAGAACCTTATTGTTTTTAATACTTTCAAAAAGTACATCACGTTTAGAATTAATAAACCTATTATAAAAGTTATGATTTTTTTTATCTGATAAAATATGTAATACTTTGCTTCGCTCTGCTCTTTTATCTTTTGGAACTATTTCTTTAATCTTAGTTGCATCTGTATTAACTCTTTCAGAATATGTAAAAACATGTAAATAGGATATATCTAATTCGTTTAAAAAATTATATGTTATTAGAAAATCTTCATCTGTTTCGCCTGGAAATCCAACAATAACATCTACACCAATAGATGCTTGAGGTAATAGCTCTCTAATTTTCAATATTCTCTGTTTATATAAGTCTTTTTTATATCTTCGTCTCATAGCACTTAAAATTTTATCTGAACCAGATTGAAGAGGTATGTGAAAATGAGGCATCATTTTTTTAGAGGAAGCACAAAATTCAATAATCTCATTAGTTAATAAATTGGGCTCAATTGAAGAAATCCTAATTCTATTAATATCCTCTAATCTATCTAATTGGAAAAGAAGATCTATAAATGTTTCAGAGGTTCCTTTTCCAAAGTCCCCAATATTTACACCAGTTAAAATAATTTCTTTTGCACCAGCGCTAACCACTTTTTTTGCAGTTAAAATGGTGTTCTTAATATTATTACTTCTACTTTTACCTCTTGCTAATGGAATTGTACAAAATGAACATGTATAATCACAACCATCTTGTACTTTCAAGAAAGATCTTGTTCTTTTGCCCGTTGAATATGAAGGGTGAAAACTATCAATATTAATAATATCAGTTTGAATTACTTTTGATTCACCTTTAAAGTCTAATTTATCAAGATGCTTTAATAGATTAAACTTATCATGTGCGCCTAATATAATATCAACACCATCTATTTTAGAAATTTCATGAGGCTTTAATTGAGCATAGCATCCAATTATAGCTACTGAAGAATCTGGATTTCTACGCTTTGCTTGTCTAATTAGCTTTCGGGCTTCTTTATCTGCATTTTCTGTAACAGAGCAGGTATTTAAAACATAAATATCAGCTTTATCTTTATAATTAACCTCTTCAAATCCATGCTTTATAAAATCTCTAGATATAGTATTTGTTTCTGAATAGTTTAATTTGCATCCCATGGTATGGAAAGCTATGCGTTTAGTTGGCGTGCTCATAATTGATAAATTTAATATATAAAATTACAATAAAATCTGTTTCAACCCATGTAATCGATTTCGTATTTTTTTAAATGGACTCTAACAAAAAAATTAATAATCTACGTAAAGAAATAGATAAAATTGATCAGAAACTTATGATTCTTCTCTTAAAAAGATTCTCTACAACAAGAGAAATTGGTCAAATTAAAGCATCAAATAGAATAGACATTGATGATAGTGATCGTGAAAATCAAATCATTATGTATTTGTCAACTAAAGCAAATAGCGATTTAAAGAAAGAAGATATTTCAGATATTTTTGAATTGATATTCAATATTTCAAAAAAAAATCAGAAAATAAAATAGGGTTTGCTACCCTGCATTTCTTTCATTAATATCACGCTAATGAATTATATAAACACAAAGAATTATTTAAACTTGTTTTATTTTTTTAGCCATAAAGGGGTATCGTAGTCCCAAGTATACTAGTATACATTGACTATGTTTAAACCCCGACTTTGATCGGGGTTTTTTTTTGATCAAAATGGATAAAACACAACTAACATTAAAACAATCTAATTAGAGAATTGAAAGGTCTAGAATGAAAACAATTGGTATTCAAGGTGGGCAAGGAAGCTTCTCAGAAGAAGCTGCTAATATATTTTGCGAAAATCATGGGTTAACTAATTTCAAAATTATTTATCAAATCTCATCAGAGCATGTACTATCTGGCGTTGAGAATGACAAAACTGATTATGGAATTTTTGCTATGGAGAATGCACAAGGAGGTGTTGTCATAGAAAGTGTTGAAGCACTTTCAAAATACCGTTGTGATATAATCGAGATGTTTCACATACCCGTTAATCAAAACTTACTTGGAGTTGAAGGTACCAACATTGGTGATATCATAGAGATTCATTCTCATCAACAAGCTTTACGTCAATGCAAAAATTATTTAAGTGAGCATTTTTGGTCACGGCCATTAATAGAAGAAGATGATACTGCAGAAGCAGCTAGAAGATTAGCTGAAGGTAAACTACCTATAAATGCTGGCGTTATCGCAAATCAAGCATGTGCTCACTTATATGGGCTTGAAATTTTAGAAGAAAGCATTCATGATTTAAAACATAATCTTACTTTATTTATTGGGATAAAAAAATTGGAGAAGGCATGAATTCATTAGGAATCATAGGTTTGGGTCGGTTTGGTAAAATATTAGCTAATATTTTACAAAAAGGATTCACAATTAAAGCTTACGATGAAAACTTAAATACTTTAATTCATGGTATAGAGAAGAGTAGCCTTGAAGATGTATTAAATGAAAAAACTATTTTTATTGCAGTTCCAATAAGAGAGTTTAAAAATGTAATTAATAAAATTTCCCCACTCCTTAATAAAGGAACAACTATTATTGATGTATGTTCTGTAAAAAAATATCCAACAGAAATAATGAAAAAAAAGTTAGATCCTAATATAGGTATTATTGCAACTCATCCAATGTTTGGCCCTGATTCATTTTTATCAAACAATAAACTTAAAATAATGATGAATAATACTAGAGATACTAATCAAGCTTTTACTTTTTGGAAAAGGTTCTTTACTGATCAAGGAATAAAAGTGATGGAAATGACACCAGATAAACATGATCAAATGGCAGCAAAAACTCAAGGCGTGACTCATTTCCTAGGTCGTATGTTAAAAGAATATGGTATTCATAAAACAGAAATTGACACTCAAGGATTTAAAGATTTGTTAGACCTTGTTGATCAAACATGTAATGATACCTGGGAGCTTTACGCTGACTTGCAACTTTTTAATCCTTATACAGATAACATGATAAAAGAGCTAAAATTTGCAACAACTTCTTTAGATAATAGATTAAAGGAATTACATAATGTGGAAAATTAATAGCTGGCGAAATTATAAAGCCAAACATATTCCTAATTACCCTGATAAAAAACATTTATCCAAAGTTGAAAATACTTTAAAAAGTTTTCCTCCTCTAGTTTTTGCTGGTGAAGTAAGGTCTTTAAAACGTTCACTAGCTGAAGTATCTGATGGCAATAGTTTTTTATTACAAGGAGGAGATTGCGCAGAAAGTTTTTCTGAGTTTAATGCAGATAATATTCGTGACACATTTAGAGTGATTTTACAAATGGCTTTAGTTTTAACCTCTGGTACAAATTTACCTATTGTCAAAGTAGGGCGAATGGCTGGCCAATTTGCAAAACCAAGGTCAAGTGAAACTGAAACAATAAATGGTGTTGAGCTCCCAAGTTATAAAGGAGATATTATTAATGATATAAACTTTGATAATAAATTAAGACAACCTGACCCTGACCGAATGCTAAAAGGTTATTCTCAAGCAGCTTCTACTCTGAATTTACTTAGAGCTTTTGCTGATGGTGGCTATGCAGATCTTAGACATGTCAATTCTTGGAATATGGGATTTGTTAAAAGCGATCCACATGGAAAAAGATATCATCATCTAGCTCACCAAATTCAAGAAAGCTTAAATTTCATGGATGCTCTAGGAATAAATTCAAATAACACACCTCAACTAAGAACAGTCAATTATTTTACAAGTCATGAAGCATTACTTCTACCTTACGAAGAAGCGCTTACTCGTGTTGATTCAACATCAGGTGATGTTTATAATACTTCAGCACATTTTGTTTGGATTGGCGATAGAACGCGATTTAAAGATAGTGCCCATGTTGAGTTTTGCCGTGGAATTGAAAATCCTATTGGCATAAAATGTGGTCCTTCATTAAATCCTGATGAATTAATTGAATTGTTAGATATTTTAAATCCAAGAGATGAGGCTGGCCGTATAACATTAATTACTAGATATGGATATGAACAAATTGAGAACTATCTACCTAAACTAATAAGAAAAGTAACTAAGGAAGGTAGAACTGTGGTATGGTCATCTGATCCAATGCATGGAAATACAACTAAAAGTAAATTCGGGATCAAAACTCGTCCTTTTGATCATATAATAGAAGAACTAAAAAAGAATATTCAAATACATAAAACTGAAGGTTCACAAGTTGG
>CAJJBS010000053.1 GCA_905182385.1 Fidelibacterota bacterium TCS55 | reverse complement strand
TAAAAGAAATGAGAAAAGTCCAATTAAGACATTTTTTGAAATTGGCTTACCATTAAAATATTTATTTACCCAATCTCCTAATGCAGACACTGCAATTGAAATCCACATTGCAAAGGCAAAAAAACTTCCAACATACGAATAATCTCTTTCACGAGGTTGCGGATTATCCTGATTCACAAAGATTATAATAGCAAGTCCTGTCATCAGAAAAAGACTTAATACAGAAAAAGCTTTTTCTTTATCTTTTTGAAAATGAAAGAACATTCCCCAAAGACCAAATAGAAACGCTAATGGAAAACCAAATTGTACCCAATCAACGCCATCTTGATCAGTATTTGCTCCATAAGCTGTTACGTATTTATCTGTGCTTGGTCCCCGCCCTGCAAACTGCCACAAAAAATACCGCCAATACATTTTTTTTACTTGATAACTCCAAAAATAATCCCACTGCTTATCTAAACGGTATGTTTTATATTTTCTATCTTGAGATGACGAATATTCTCTTCCACTCGTTGGTCTACCTACAGCTTCATGCTTAGAAGGTAAGCCTTTATACCGCCTGGGAAATTGAAACATTTGACCGTATTGTTCCCTTTCCATATAAGCAATAGCACGAGATACAGTAGAAGGGTCGTTCTCATTAATTGCTGGACTTTGACCTGAACGAATAAATATCATTGCATAAGTTGAGTAGCCAATTAGGATTAAGACGACAGAAGTAAGTGCTAATGCGTATTGAATTTTTTTTATAGAAATGGTGTAGACCATTGCACCAAAAATAGCTAAACTAAGTAGAATAGTCATTGATAGGCCAATGGAATCCACAAGCTTAGGAGTTCCATTAATAATACCAACATTTATTATTAAATAAACCGCTCCAGTTATTAGTGCCGTTATAAAAAAACCTTTAAAAGAAAATTTATATTTTTTGAAATAAATAATAAGTGCTATAAAAGGAAGTGCTAATAAATTTAATAAATGCACACCGGTAGCCAAACCAATCATATAAGCAATAATTAAAATATATCTTTCATTCCCTTTTTCATTAGCTCTTTCAGCCCAATGAAGGATCAACCAAACAACAATGGCTGTAAAAAATGTAGAAAAACCATAGACCTCTGCCTCAACAGCATTAAACCAATGTGAATCAGTAAATGCAAATGTAAGTGCACCAATAAGAGCAGCTCCAAAAGTAATCAATGCGTCTATTTGAGTTTTAATTTTACCACGATAGTTTGTTATTAATTTCACACTAGCTAGATATAGATACATAACAGCTAATGAACTAACAACTGGAGAAATAAGATTGATCCGAAATGCAATATCAGGATTAAAAGGGATCATTGAAAAGATTCTACCAATAATTAAATATAAAGGACTCCCTGGAGGATGAGGAACACCTAGAATATAGGATGTTGCAATAAATTCTCCTGAATCCCAATAAGGGACCGTATCTGCCATTGTTAAAAGATATATTAAGAATGAAAGTCCGAGTGCTACTATAGCTACGAAACGATTAAATTGAATGAAATCTTTATGGATCAACTTTATTTTTCTTTCTTACTTTTTAATGGCTTTTTCGAAGGTTTTGTCTTCTTTTTTGCTTTAAACTCTTCTTTTTTTCCTGGTGAAGTTGTTTCTTTAATCTTATCAACTTTTTCTTCTTCAGAGCTCTTTTTTTGCTCATCAATAAAGTTTAGTTTTAGCTCACTTAAGCTATGGATTATATACTGCTCTTCCCACTCACTAAGATTCCCTTTCATCTTGGTCTGAAGCATATCCATTAAGTCTATATAATAAGTAGCCTGATCTAAGTTCCTTTCCATTTTGTCAGATACTGGATTTTTTACCTTCCCCAAAGAAATCCAAGCACTTTGTACAAACGTATTTACAAGATGTATAAATAATTGATCTTCTTTTTTTAATTGTTCTTCAGTCATACTCTTCCTCTTAAATATTTTATAATTATTTTTAAAAAAATTGTTTCATAATTAGCTAATTAAACTACGTTAAATAGTAGCTAAATCGAAAAAACTAATATATCATGATAAATTTATTTTTTGAAGTTTTTCTCGATACTCCTCAACTAAACGATTTCTAATTAGATTATGTTCTTGATGACTTAAGGTCGCATCTCTTTTTACTAATGAAATTGCAGCTTCTCTTGCACTTCTAAGTATGGGTCCATCAGTCACCATATTTGCAATTTTATACTTTAGAAATCCACTTTGACGTATACCAAAAAACTCACCAGGTCCCCTTATCTTTAAATCTTCATCCGAAATTTTGAACCCATCATTTGTAGATTCCATGATCTTTAATCTCTTTTTTGAATTTTGAGTTATCTTTCTGTGAACCAAAATACAATAGCTTTTTTCAGAGCCTCTACCAACTCTACCACGTAGTTGATGTAACTGAGTAAGACCAAACCGTTCTGCATGTTCAATTAACATAACAGTAGCATTAGGTATATCAATGCCTACCTCTATTACGGTAGTTGAAATAAGTATATTTATTTTATTTTGTTTAAAATTACTCATTACCTCATCTTTTTCTTCTTTTTTCATTTTACCATGTAAAAGACCAACTACCAATCCAGAAAATACGTTTTCTGATAAATAAGAGTACATTTCAACAGCCGCTGCTAAATCAGATTTTTCTGATTCTTTAACTAAAGGATATACAATCATACACTGTCTTTCTTTGGAGACTTCATCCTTTAAAAATTTATAAACTTTAGTCATTCTTGGCTCATTTACTATTTTAGTTACAACCGGAATTCTATTTTTTGGCATTTCATCAATAATTGATAAATCCATATCTCCATGATAAGTAATTGCCAAAGTTCTAGGTATAGGTGTTGCCGTCATCGCAAGTACATGTGGGTTTGAGCCTTTAGATATAAGCTCAGCTCTTTGACTAACACCAAATCGATGTTGTTCATCAATGATACAAAAACCTAAAGATTTAAAAATTATATCTTTCTGAATTAGAGCATGTGTTCCAATAATAATATTGATTTGACCTTTCTCAAGTGCATTAAGAATATTTACTCGTTCTTTTGCCCGAGTACCTCCAACAAGTAAAGCGCACGTCATATGAGAGATTTCAGAATGTTTTTTAAAAGATTCAAAATGTTGACGAGCTAAAATTTCAGTTGGAACCATTATAGCTACTTGTGCTTCATTAGCAACTGCAATCGTAGTTGCTAAAATAGAGACTATTGTCTTACCTGAACCCACATCTCCCTGCAATAGACGATTCATTGAGAAAGGTTGAGCTAGGTCAGTTTTAATTTCTTTAATAACTTTCTTTTGTGCATTTGTAAGTTCAAAATCAAGACTTTCAGAAAGAATTTTAAATTTTGGACCAATTTTTTTCAATGCTTTTGTTTCTATTCTTTGATAGGAGGATTTACGAATGGCCATAAGCAATTGGAGAAAAAAATGCTCATCAAATTTTAACCGATTAGTTGCTTCCTTCAATTTATTGTCCGATTCAGAAAAATGAATATTTCTTAAAGCTTCATCAAGACTTATTAACTTTAAATCTTTTTTAAGGTTATCAGAAAAATGATCAGGAATAAGTTTTAAATCATTAAAAATTATTTTAATCATTCTTCTAATACTTCGACTATCGATTCCAGCTTTATTAAGTTCAGAAGACATTGAATATAAAGGTATAATTTTACCTGAATTAACGGGATCTTCATCATTTTTTAATTTTTCATATTCTGGATGTACCATTTGGTGGCCATTGAAAAAATCTACTTTACCACTAACCGCTAAACGATCTCCTACAGTGATAGATTTTTTGATATAACGTGCACCATTAAACCATGTCAAGGTAATCATCCCCTTACCATCTGATAATACAGCCTGGAAATATTGGCGACGTTTACCTATCCTCATTTCGGCTGCTTCTACTTTTCCAATTATTGTAGCATCATCATTGACATTTAGTTTTGAGATAGAAAGAACGGTTGAACGATCTAGATACTTACGCGGATAATAACTTATAAGATCTAAAACAGTAAAAATATTAATCGTAGAAAAGGCATCAGCACGATTAGCACCTATTCCTTTTATAGATTTAATTGAGGAAGAAAGTAATAAAGCCTTTTCAGGCACAACTAATCACTTCCATTCCTTACGATAAGTATAAGTAACAGTCTCTGAACTATTTGCAGGAACTTTTATAGGAAAGTAAATAGTTGAGGCATCTTTTTTCCTATAGTTTGCTGAAGCATCTCTTACAACCCAATCACCATAAATATGTTCAATTAAGCGAATTTTTATATCTTTTGAAAGTGTATTTGAAACTTCAATACTTATGGTACCTTCTTCACTTTTTCTTTGCCTATCATAATTTAAAACTTTGCGTTTACCAACGACATTGAAAGCTCGGCCAGATATAATTTTTGCGTTAGCCCCTTTTGGCACTTGACGAATCTCATCTTCTCCAACATACTCAATATTTCCATTTAAGGCTGACTGGTAAAGCTGAATTTTTCCTTTTGGTAGAGGTACTCCTAAATTATTTAATTTAGTATTTGAAATCTCATATTCAATTCCAAGAGGCTCTTCTTTTTGACTCTTCTCATCATTCTCAAATAAGTATGTTTTTTTAAAGGAAACTACTCTAGAAGAATAAAGACGGGTTGTAATACTTTCTTCGCCTTTTAGATTAATCTTATTAGCCAACGAATAAATATGGTAATCACCCAAGGGATCTTGATTCATTTCAGATTCTGTTTCACTATTTTTCATCGAACGTAACATCTTATTTATATTTCCATCTTTCTTTAATCTACCTTCTACTAATTGAATTGAAAGATTATTAAAATCTAAATTGCTATTATTTTTAATATATGCTTCAGCTAAAAATTCAGCATTATTCCCTTCTTCATCTAAAATAAGCCTATAAGTAGCATCCCAGTCAAAACCTTTTGATAAATATATTAGATTTCCAGTTACAGTGCCTGATCTATTATATGGTGAGATTCCCCAAGATAAAGAAGGTTTAAAAATAGCATTACTAGGCTTACCTGGAACTGTTATATAATTAATACGATCTTTATTAAATGATATTGTTGTCCTTTTTTGAGTGATAGTAATATTATCACCACGCTTTTCAACTAACGTTCCCTTGAAAGAAGTTCCATTAATTAATTCTACTTCAATAATTTTACCTAAATAATTATTTAAATACTCAGAAAAATAAAATACATCCTGATTTAATCGCTGCATATTCACAATGGCATTTTTTAAGGTGAGAAAAGGAGAATCTTTAATCAATCCCAGAGGTAAAAGATCCCAAGAGATTGTATCTTGTCCTAATGTAAGATCCCAAGATACCGGTTGTTTAACAAGTCCAAAACCATCTTTATACATTGTCATTGTCGCATTGTTTGACTGAGCTACTATTAAAGATGTAGTTATAAGTATTCCAATAATCTTTTTCATTGTAACATATCCAAGTTTGCTTTTACTAAGTTAAATTCAGTTGTCATATCTTTTAATTTTTGATTTTCATGTTTTACAACATTTTCAGGAGCACGATCTATAAAATTTTTATTCGCTAATTTTTTTTCTGTATTTTCAAGGTGTCCTGAAAGTTCATTTATGCGTTTTGAAAGACGTTCAATTTCTTGATCTAAATCTATTAAACCTTTAAGTGGAATAAATAGCTCCATTTTTTGGACTACTGCAGTAGCTGACTGTAATGGTTTTTCTATTTGATCAGCCAAAGTTAGTTTCTCAATTTTGCCAAGTGCTATTATAATATTTTTAAACGATTCGATCCTCGACCTGTTTTCACCCACGCCTCTGATTAAAACATTTGCTTTTTTATCTTGAGGTACATTCATACTACTTCGAATAGTACGGATTGCTGTTACTAATTGTTTTAGTAAGTCCAATGAATGATTAGAGTCAAAATTCTGATCTGATTTATTACCTTTTAACCAAGATGAAACAATAAGATCTTTATCCGTTTCATTTTTAAAATAAGACCAGATTTCTTCTGTGATGAAAGGGGCATATGGATGAAGCAACGTTAAGATACCTTTAATTACAGAAATGCAAACAACTTGAGCTTCTTTTGCTTTTTGTTTATCAGTTCCATAAAATCTTGTTTTTGCAATCTCAATATACCAGTCACAGAAATCACTCCATGTAAACTCATAAATTGCTTTTGCAGCTTCATTAAAACGAAATTTTTCTAATTCTTGATTAACCTTTAATGCAGTTTCGTTTAAACGATGAAGTATCCACTTTTCAGGATTATCTAGATCTAAATCTTCCAGCTTAATTATTTCAACATCCTGTTGGTCTAGATTCATTTGTACAAAGCGTGACGCATTCCAAAGTTTATTCATAAAATTTTTACCGATATCTAATCGATCTTTTGAGAATAAAACATCTAATCCTTGAGGTGCAATAAGCATTGTACCAAATCGTGTTGCATCAGTACCAAATTCTTTGAACAATTCAAAGGGGTCTGGAGAATTACCTAGAGATTTACTAAACTTTATTCCTGTTTCATCTCTAAGTATAGAGGTGAAATACACATCTTTAAATGGAATAATATTTAAAAATTCATGGCCCGCCATAATCATTCGAGCAACCCAAAAAAAGATAATATCTGGTCCAGTTACCAATGCATTTGTGGGATAAAAAATATCTAAATCTTTATCTTTGTTCGGCCAATCATGCACAGCAAAAGGCCATAGCCATGATGAGGCCCAAGTATCTAATACGTCATTATCTTGTGTCCAATTCTCAGGGTCTTCAGGCCCCTTCACAGATACATGTATTTGTTTAGGGTCGCTATTTAAATACCAAACTGGAATTTGATGCCCCCAACGAAGTTGCCGACTAATACACCAATCTTTTATATTCTCCATCCAATGATTATATGTTTTAGTCCAATGAGAAGGGTGAAAATTTATTTTATTTGAATTAACTAAATCCAATGCTGGTTTTGCTAGTGTATCCATCTTCAAAAACCATTGATCTGATAAATAATGCTCTATAGGTACATTCCCACGTTCGGAATATCCGATTTTATTTGAATATTCTTCTATTTTATCAAGGTTCTCTTCTTTTTTCATATCATTGATAACAGCTTCTCGTGCTTGTTCTCTTGATAGCTTTTGATAATTATTCGGAACATTCGAATTCATTGAGGCATCTTCATTCATAATATTAATGAACTCTAGATTATGACGCTCTCCAATTAAAAAATCATTAGGATCATGAGCTGGCGTTACTTTAACACAACCTGTCCCAAACTCAGGATCAACATGTTTATCAGCTATTATTGGAATTTTCCTCCCTACTAAAGGAAGATCAATAGTTTTTCCAATCCATTCTTTGTAGCGCTCATCTTCAGGATGCACAGCAACAGCAGTATCACCAAGCATTGTCTCGGGTCTTGTTGTAGCAACTATCAAATAATCATTTGAGTTTGAAATAGGGTAACGAAGGTGCCAAAGTTTTCCATTTTTTTCTTTATGAATAACTTCTTCATCACTTATTGCAGACTTTGAGACCGGACACCAATTAACGAGTCTAAAACCTTTATATATTAGTCCTTTATTATACAACTGAACAAATGCTTCAAGAACTGCTTTAGTGTAGCCTTCATCCATTGTAAATCGTTCACGATCCCAGTCACAAGAGCAACCAAGTTTTTTTAACTGGTTAATAATTATTCCACCATATTTTTCTTTCCACTGCCATGCATGGGATAAAAATTCTTCCCTTGATAAAGTTTCTACGTCGATTCCTTCAGATTCTAGCATACTTACAACTTTTGTTTCTGTTGCTATTGATGCATGATCAGTACCAGGAATCCAGCATACATTCTTACCTTCCATCCTAGCCTTACGGATAAGTATATCTTGGATAGTATTATTAAGGACATGGCCCATCGTTAACATCCCTGTAACGTTAGGAGGCGGAATAACTATTGAGTAGGGCTCTTTATTAGAAGTGGAATCTCCTTTAAAATAACCATTGGCTAACCAATGCTGATACCAATGATCTTCAAGTTTATCCCAGTTATAAGATTTATCAAGTTTAGTTTTTGACATCTTAAATAAATTTTCGACTTAATCTAAAAATAATAATGAGTGAATCATCTAACGATCTAAAATTAATGAGAAGGCTGTTGTTAGTTTTAATACATTTTGATTGGCTTTTACGAGATTACCAGATATTATTCTACCAAGATTACGCATAACTTTATAACCTATTTCAGGATTTGCATCACAAATTGAATATAAATCAGATTTATTTATACGTGCTAAAGTACAAGCTGTTTCTGCACGAACATTTGCTGTTCTTTGGTCGCCTTCATTAAATATTGACATTTCACCAAATTGTGGATGCATTTCACTTGAAAGCTTTAAAATAGCTTTTTCACGATTATCTGACTCTCCTTTATTCATTGAAAGTGTAAGCGCCTGATTAATCTCAACACTACCACTTAACAATAAATATATGGAGTCTCCTTGCTGTCCCTCAGTAATGAATTGTTCACCTTTATCTATGGTTACTTCTTTTAAGGTGGAATGAAATTTATTTATTTGATTATCATTTAGATCATCAAAAATTTGAAATTGATTTAATTGATTATTATTCATCGTTAAGTCACGGGATTATTATAGCCCGATCTCCTTCTTTAATACTATAGTCTTCACTCGGGTTAACAACCACATTAATTTTGCTTTCTTCTTGTAAGTTTATACCGCCTTCTTTTAATTTTCTTTCAATAAAAGAATCTAGAGCTGAGGCGTCTGAGGATAAAATGGCGCCAATCCCAAGGTTCTCATCTTCAGCAAAGACTCCAATTAATAGTGAACCATCTAATTTTCGAAAATAATCAAATAATTCACTGTAAGGTTTACCAATGAATTCAGAAGGTATATTTATACGTTTAAAACGTGAATTTGAATTACTTTCTATTAATTGATTTGCAATCTGCGGTATTCCTGGATCTACTACATGAGAGGCTAGAATATGCGCACTAAAGTCATCTCCGACTACAACTTCATCGGCATTAGCTCTTTTAATATGCGTTAAGTTTTCTCTATCTAATAAATATGCCACCACACGAATATTGGGATCCATGCTTTTAATTGTAAGTGTCGCAAAGATAGTTTTTTCATCATAGGTTGCTACTTCTGAACCCGTTGTGTTTGGTATTACAATGACAGTATTTGCTTCAAAAATATTTGCCTTATTTAATATTTCTTCTTGGGTAAAATCTCCAGAAACAAAATTTATATTTAATTGCTGATATCTATTCTTTAGCTGGGTTACATCTTCTTCATTCATCTCGTTGATAAGAACCAATTCTTTTTTCTTACCATTACTTAGATGTTGAATGGAGTCTAAGATTCGACCACCATTGGGATTCCATCCGCATAAGATTAAGTGATTATTTAAGTTTAATTGTTCCAAACCTTTACCCTCCCGAATTTTTTGAGCAACAAAAATAGAAGAAATAGATGCTGTTAATAACGATACAAGTGAAATGCCAATGAACATAATTATGACAGCAAAAAATCTTCCTGCAGGTGTTGCTGGTGAAAAATCACCATAACCAACAGTTGTCATTGTCACTATAGCCCACCAATAAGGATTATCATCTTTAGAAATTTCGCCTGGTTCTAACCATTGTAGGATCATACCACCAAGCACCATTGTCAGTAGAATCCCTGCACCTACCTGGAAAAAACTATTACGAATTAATGTTCTGATCCACAATCGCATTAAGTTAATTTAATTATTCTAAACATATAATGATTGCTTAAATAAGTGATAAAACCTGAATATTTAATTTTTATTGACTTTAAATCATTATAAACACTAACTCTATGATTTGGGATAGCCAAAGTAGTGATAGTGTTGAAAATCAGACCAAAAACTAATTTAATATTTAGGAATTAATTTATTTTTTCTCAAAAATACCAACAGTCTCAACATGTGGTGTATGTGGAAACATATCAACCATCGTAAGGTTTTGTAACTTGTATCCATTCTGATGAAGAACTTCGGTGTCTCTTGCTTGAGTTGTCGGGTTACATGATATATAAATAATTTTTTTCGCTTCAAATCTAGGCAGATAGTTTGTCATATATTTATGCATCCCCGCTCTTGGAGGATCAACCACTATTACATCCGGTTTTGGATACTTCTTACCAACTCCAAATTTGAAGAAATTATCTAAGTTAGCAACATGAAAAAAAGCATTACCAACTCCATTTCGAACAGCATTTCTTGTGGCATCTTCAACTGATGAAACTATAACTTCAAAACCATGCACTTCTTTCGCTTTTTGCGCTAAAAATAATGATATAGAGCCTGTACCACAATAAAGGTCAAAAACTATTTCTTTACCTGTTAATTTGGCACCATCAAGAGCTGTTTGGTATAATTTTTCAGCCATAATAGAGTTAGTTTGAAAAAATGAATTTGCTGAGATTTCAAAAGTTAAATTTCCCAACTTTTCTTCCAAAAATGGTTTCCCATGTAAATGTAATTCATATTCACCAAAAGCCACATCAGCTTTTCTAGAGTTAATATTATTCACAACTGTCGAGATTTGAGGAAATTCTTCAATAAGTCCATCAACTAAAGGTTTAAGTAACTCTGGATTCTCATATGATGTTACTAGATTAACTAAAATTTGATCTGTGAAATGTCCAAATCTCATTTGTAAATATCTTAAATAACCATTATGAGTTTTTTGATCATAAGGTTTAAGTTTTAGTTCTTTAGCTAATTTTTGTGTCTTATTCAAGATTCTAGTGCCTATTTCAGGCATTAGGTGACACTCGTCAATATTTAAAATTTTATCCCATCGCTTTGGAATATGCATCCCTAAAGCAAAGTCTCTACTTACGCCTTCAGGTTCACCAGGTAAGACCCATCGGTTATTGGAAAATGTAAATTCCATTTTATTACGATAGTTAAAAATTTTTTCAGATGGTATTACAGCATCTATTTGAAAATCTTTAATCCCAGCTTGCCTTTGAAATATATTTTCTATCTGTTGTTTTTTTTGTGCTATTTGTTCATCATAGGATAATTGCTGAACTTTGCACCCGCCACATGTAAGAAAATGAGAACATGGTGCTTCAACCAAATGCTCTGATTCCTCAATGATTTCTAATGGACGAGCCTCAGCATAGCCTTTCCTTTTTCTGTAAACCAAAGCGCGTACTTTTTGGCCGGGTATAGCATTTTTCACAAAAATAACAAAATCTTTAACCCTTGAGATTCCTTTACCACCATAGGCAAGAGATTCAATCTCAAGCTCGTACTCTTGTCCTTTTTTTACAGATATTTCAGTCATAATATTTTTTAAACTTTTCTTAATTATTTGAAAATGATTTTAAAAAAGTTACAAGCAACTTTTTTAAATCGACAATTCCTTTTTGAGCGTTTTCAATTGTTCTCTCATGGCTTAATGGTTGATTATCCATCCCTGAAGCCATATTTGTTACAACTGATAAAGCTGCAACTTTTAAACCTAAATAACGTGCTAGAATTACTTCAGGTACTGTTGACATTCCAACCACATCTCCACCTAAAATTCTAGCTCCACGTATTTCCGCTGGAGTCTCAAAATTAGGACCACAAAACCAAAAATAAATACCTTCATGCAATAGAACTTTTTGCTGTTTTGCCACTTTTAAAAATAAATCGCGCAATGAAGGATCATACCCATCAATCATGTTTACAAAACGAGCGTTCCCTTTTTCTTTAAATAAAGGAGAAATACCCATATAATTAATATGATCTGTCAATAAAATAACTTCTCCTGGTTTTGCATCAGGGTTAAGGCTTCCTGCTGAATTGGTTAAAATAACAGTTGAGCAACCTAAGCTTTTTAAAGTTTGGAGAGGAATCTTCATTGCATCAATATTAGCATCTTCATAATAATGAACTCTACCTTGCAAAACTGCAACCTCTACACCGTTAATTTGACCTAAAATTAATTGGCTTTTATGACCTTCAACTGTAGTGATAGGAAATCCTGGAAGTTCTTCAAATGAATAAATTACTTTATCTTGGATTTCTTCAATAAAAGAACCTAATCCAGATCCTAAAATAATACCTACTTTAGCAACAGGCTTGCTTCTTTTTGTTTCAATAACTTCTAGAACTTTACTATTATTCATAAATCACACTTTAATAAAATCATTTTAAAAGCAGGTTTTCACTTGTTCAATCAATTTTTCAGCTGCTTTTTTACTTGGTGCTTCAGCATAAATTCTCATAATAGGCTCTGTGTTTGATGCTCTAATATGAATCCAAGAATCATTCCATGTAAGTTTAAGACCATCCGCTGAATTAATTTTTGCATCTTTAAATATTTTTTTTACTTTTTTCTCAACAATCTCTTTATCAACTCCATCTAATATTATTTTATCTTTAACTATAAAAAATTGTGGAAGACTTGAATGAATTCTACTGATTTCAGTTTTTTCTTGCGCCATACGGTTCAAAACCATTGCTGCCCCGACTAAAGAATCACGACCAAGATGAGATTCTTTAAGAATAACTCCACCGTTCCCTTCTCCTCCAAGCTTTGAATTAAGAGCTAACATTTTTTGTACAACATTAATCTCGCCAACGGCAGAACGTTCAACAGAACAGTTGTACTTCTCAGCTAATTTATCTAAAGCTAATGAGGTCGATAGATTTGTCACAAATATTTCTTCTTTTCTTCTATTATTTATATAACCTTCGACTGCTAAAACCAGAGTATACTCTTCACCAAGGGGCTTACCTCTCTCATCTACAACTGCTAATCTATCTGCATCTGGATCCACGGCAAAGCCGACATCCGCATTGTTATCTAATACTACCTTACTCAAATCAATTAAGTTCTCAGGTAAGGGCTCTGCGCCTCTTTTGAACTCACCATTACCGTCACAGTAAAGTTTTATTACTTCACAACCTAGATATTCTAGTAAAAGAGGTAAGGCTTCAGATCCTGCACCATTTACAGCATCTATAACAACCTTAAAGTGACGTTCTTTAATAGCTTTAAGATTAATACATGATAGTTCGACTGTATTAATAGAGTGTTTTAATATTGAATTTTGATCTGGGAATACCATCCCAGGCGTTTTAGCATCATCTAATAATTTATTTTTATCAAATAATTCAAAAAGCTGCTCACAGTCATTTGGGTGAAAAAAAGTTCCATCTGATCTAACAAATTTAATTCCATTCCACTCAATTGGATTATGACTTGCTGTAATTATAATTCCACCCGCAGCTTCAGATCGTTCAACCATAAATTGAACAGTGGGGGTTGGAGCAATGCCACATATAATAACATCTCTACCTAAACGAACTAATTCACTTGCAAAACTATCTAATAGATCTTCACCAGAGGGTCTACTATCTCTACCTATAAATACTAAACCTGATTTAAGATGTAAATGAAATGCTTTCGCATAGTCTTCTATGACTTTTGTAGTAAGATGACTATCTATAATTCCACGAACACCAGATATACTTCTTATAATCATTACTTTGGCCTTAAAATAATAAAAAAGGTTCGATAAAATACCGAACCTTTTTATTATTTCAGTTATTCAGAAAATAATTAATTTTCATACCTTGCAAAACGTAAACGTCGGCGAACTGCTTTTTTCTTTGCAGCTCGCTGCTCATCGCTAGGTTTGATATAGAATGATTTTCGTTTCACCTCACGAAGCACTCCTGCACGCTCCCACTTCTTTTTAAAGCGACGTAAAGCGCGTTCTAGTTGTTCTCCATGTTTTACAGAAACTTCAACCATGATCTATTTCACCTCCCTTCGATCAGCCTAAATATGTTCTTAGAGATTTACTGCGAGAACGATGACGAAGGCGCCGAATTGCCTTTTCTTTAATTTGACGAACACGTTCACGCGTTAAACTGAATTCTTCACCAATCTCATTTAATGTAAGTGCATAATCACGATCAATACCAAAATACATTTTTATTACTTGGCGCTCTCTGTCTTTCAAAGTATCCAGTGACTGTCTGATCTCATCTTTTAATGATTCGGCCATTAAAGGTTCATCTGGATGTATTTGACCATCATCTTCGATAACATCAATCAAAGAATTTTTATCTCCATCTCGAAAAGGCGCATTTAAAGAATGATGACGTCTGGAAATGCGCATTGCATCAATTACCTCATCACTCGTCATTTCTAAATTACGTCCAATTTCCTCTTCGTTTGGAGAACGTTCTACTTCAGCTTCAAGTTTTTCTGCTGTTTTTGTAATTTTTGAAATTGTACCAACCCTATTTAATGGCAAACGTACAATTCTGGAATGTTCGGCCAGTGCTTGCAATATAGACTGCCTAATCCACCACACAGCATATGAAATAAATTTAAATCCTCTAGTCTCATCAAAGCGTCCCGCAGCTTTCATTAAACCCATATTACCTTCATTAATTAGGTCTGTTAAAGGTAATCCTTGGCCTTGATAGTCTTTAGCTACAGATACTACAAATCTTAAATTTGCCTCAACTAATTCTTTCATAGCGAGACGATTACCTTTTTTGATTGCTTGAGCTAACTCAACTTCTCTTGATGGGTGAAGCGGTTCGTACTTACCAATCTCTTCTAAGTACTGACTTAGACTACGATTAGATTCATTTATTGGTCTGCCTGCTTTGGCCATATATTAAAACCCTGGTTTTGATGAGTAAAAAGTCAAGCAATTTACATTACATATTACATATTACCCAAATAGTAGATATTATTATAGTAGCTTGGCAAACTCTTCAATTGAAAGTGTCTCTGGCCGACGAGTAAAATCTATTTCTTCTTGGATAGAAATAGGTATATCAAAATCATTTAATGAGTTTCTTAGCATTTTTCTTCGTTTAGAAAATGCCGTCTTTACTATTTTATTAAACTTTATATATTTGTTATCAGGAATAATAGGCGATGGGTTTTTTGTGAATCGAATAATTGCCGATTCTACTTTAGGTTTAGGCCTGAAAACATCAGGAGAAATTTTAAAACACATTTCCATATTAAGATACGCTCCAACTACAATTGAAAGTCTGCTATATTCTTTTGTACCAATATTCGCTGTCAATCTTTGAGCAACTTCTTTTTGCATCATGATAAACGCATCATCCCAAAAATCAAGTTGTTCAATTAACCAAAAGATTATTGGCGATGTTATGTTATAAGGAATATTCCCAACAATGCGAACAGGATTTTGAATTGGCATATCTTCTATATCTTGAAGCAAGATATCACCATGAATAATATTTAAACCCTTTAAATCTGAACGAACAGATAAATATTTAATTAAAAGTGGATCAATTTCAACCGCAACCATTTGTTTAACTTTTGGAAATATTAATTCTGTAAGCGATCCATCACCAGGGCCAATTTCAAGAATATTATCATTCTCTTTTGGTTCAACTGTTCTTACAATACGATCTAATAAATTTGAGTCTGTTAGAAAATTCTGGCCCCATTTTTTCCTAAAAGGATGTGCGTTTTTTTTCAAACTTATTATGAGCTTAAACTATGATAGCTGGAAAAGCTCAGATGCATTTTCGTGTGTATGTTTAGCAATCTCTTCAAATGGAATATTTTTTATTTCAGCTAATTTTTCTGCTACAATTCGGACTCTACTTGGCTCATTTGTTTTTCCACGGAATGGTTCAGGACTAAGGTATGGTGAATCAGTTTCAACTAAAACTCTATCGAGTGGTATCTCTGCAACAACCTCTGATAAATGACTATTTTTAAAAGTTATATTTCCAGAAAAAGATATGTAGTAACCTAATTCTAAAAATGCCTTTGCTGTTTCCAAAGTGCTCGAGAAACAATGTGCCACACCAATCACTTCAGGATAATCACTTAAAACTTTAATTGTGTCTGAATCAGCATCTCTATTGTGAAAAATAATTGGACGGTTTAAATCTTGGGCTATTTCTATTTGCTCTCTAAATACTTTTTCTTGGATTTCTGGTGGCGATATATTTCTATAATAATCTAAACCAATTTCTCCAATTGCAATCATACTCTCATATTCCATTAATTCATATATCTCATCCGTATAGCCTTCTTTAATATCTTTTGAATCGTGAGGATGAACACCTACTGAAGAAAAAATATTTTCATTGTTTTCGGCAATTGAAAGGCATTCTTGTGAATCTTCAATGTTTGTACCAACACAAATAAATCGAGTTACGCTCATTTCATTTGCTCGCAAAAGAATATTCTTTAAGTCATTTTTCAATTCTTCATAAAATAAGTGACAATGTGTATCTGTTAGCATGCTTTATTATTTATTAATGTTTAAATTGTATTATGAAGATAATCAAGTTTGATCAATTATTTTAATTAAGAACAATATTTTTTATTAATTTCCAATAAAACACCATGAATTTTTTTATTCAATCCTTATTTATCGTAATTCCTATTTTTATAATTTTAATAGTGATTGAAATCATAATTGCAAAAAAAATGGGCGTCAAGGTAAATAATCCTGCTGATATGATTTCTAGCTTAAGTTCAGGTATTACTAATATTGCAAAAGATGGCTTAAAATTTGGCATATTAATTATAAGCTATTCATGGTTAGTAAAATATATTACTATTTATAAACTAGAACCAGTCTGGTTAGCAATAATCATAGCATTTATAGTCCAAGATTTTTCTGGTTACTGGCAACATAGAATGAATCATCGTGTAAATATCTTTTGGAATCGACATATTATTCATCATAGCAGCGAAGAATTCAATTTGTCATGTGCCTTACGTCAGGGAATATCAACTATAGTAAGGTTTGGTGCTATTTTTATGGTCCCTGCCGCACTTTTAGGAATCTCACCTGCTATTTTTGCAGTATTAGGTCCAATTCATTTATTTATGCAATTCTGGTATCATACTCGATTAATAAATAATATGGGTTGGTTAGAAAAGTTTTTTGTAACTCCCTCTCACCACAGAGTACACCATGCGATTAATGAAAAGTATATAGATAAAAACTATGGTCAGATTTTAATTATTTGGGATAAACTTTTCGGGACATTTCAACTTGAGATAGAAGAAGAAAAGCCAGTTTTTGGTATAATTCGTCCAGCAAATACATGGAATCCAATCATTATAAACTTTAAACATGCTTGGCAATTATTGAGAGATGCTTATTTTGCTAAAGAATGGAAAGATAAGCTACGTATTTGGTTTATGCCAACTGGATGGAGACCCAAAGACCTTGAAAAGCTCCATCCAATAACTACTGTGGATCCTGAATCCCAAATAAAATATTCAACTAAAAATTCTTATCAACTTATTATTTGGTCTTTTTTACAAATGTTTATAACAGGAGCACTAATGCTATTAATGTTTAGCATTTCATCTCAAATATCAAATATTACTTTATTATCTTTGGCTTTATTTTTGATTTTAAATGTCTTTTCATATACTTCAATGCTTGATGGAAGAAAAAAAATCTCAATCACGACTGATATGATTAAACTTTTATTTATTTTTTATATCATCTTATCACAGGATTCAAATATTGAACAGTTTATAAAATATTCCTTTATAATCTTTGCTAGCTATGCCATCATCTCAACTTTTGGGACACTGTATTTTACTAAAGCAGAACCTCGATTAAATATAAGTTGATTAAAGAAGCATGCATTCAGTCATATAATGAAGCGCTCATAGCTCAAAGATCAGGCGCTCACAGAATTGAACTATGCTCAAATATTAATTTGGATGGTCTTACTCCAAAAAAAGAACTCATTAAAAAAATAATTAGCTCAATAAAAATTCCAATAAGAGTTATGATTAGACCAAGACAAGGTAATTTTAACTATTCAGAGAATGAGTTAAAGTTAATGGAGAGCGATATAGCTTATTGTAAAAAGCTAGGTGTTGAAGGCGTTGTTTTTGGGATCTTAAATTTCGATTTTACTATTAATATTCCTTCGACCAAAAGACTAGTCAAAGCTTCGTCACCATTAAAAGTGACTTTTCATAAAGCAATTGATATATCAAATAATTCATTAACTGCCGTAAAAATATTATGTCAAATACCTGGAATAACTAGTATTCTTAGCTCTGGAAGAAAAAAAACTGCACGAGAGGGTGCTAAATTAATCAAGCAAATGAATTGTATAGCTAAAGATAGATTATCAATTATTCCTGCGGGTAAAATAACATTTAATAACATAAATCATATTCATCGATTAATCAATGTAGAAGAGTATCATGGAAGAAATATTGTGAATGAGTTTAATTAATAAACTATCATTCCTGTATTAACTTTTTCTGAGTTTAAAGTAATAAGAGTTAAATCTTTTCCATTTTTTGCCGCCAACAACATACCATTAGATTCTATCCCAAAAATTTTTGCAGGTTTTAAATTAGTTACCACAATAATGGTTTTATCAATTAATTCTTCTTTTGAATAATATTCTGCAATACCTGAAACGATTTGCTTTTTTTTATTATTTATTTCAACCTGAATCTTTAATAGTTTATCAGCTCCCTCAACTTTTTCAACTTCAACTATTTTTGCAGTCTTTAACTCTATGTCTTTGAATTGATCAAATGTAATTATATTATCTTTTTGAACGTTTTTTTTATGTGAAATATTTTTTTTTTCAATTTTATTTATATCAATTCGGGGGAAAAGAACCTCGTGCTTTTTGATGGTTTTATTAGGTGTTAATTCTCCCCATTTCACACTGGTCTTTTCAGCACAAAAAGTTTTTAATATTATTGAAGTTTTATCTGGCATCACAGGAGAGAGTAATAGGCTAGAGACTCTTAATGCTTCAGCTGCTGAGAAGAGGACCTTACCAGCAGATTCTTTATCACTTTTTACTAGTTTCCATGGAGCCATAATCTCTAAGTATTTATTTACACTTCTAATAAATTGTAATATTAATTCAATAGCTTCATTTACTTTCATCTGTTCAATTTTAGTTGAAACATTCTTAATTAACTCATTACCCTTATTTTTAATTGAATTGCCCTCGATTGAATTATCTTCAAATTTTGGAGTTTTACTATCAAAAAACTTTGTTAATAAATTTGTAACTCTACTTAATAGATTTCCAAAATCATTTGCTAGATCGCTATTGTATCGTTTAATAAAAGATTCCATCGTAAAACTTGCATCATTCCCCAAAACCATCTCTCTCATCAAATAATAACGAACTGGATCTACACCATATTCTTTTATTAAGCCTAAGGGGTCAACAACATTTCCAACTGATTTACTCATTTTAGATTCACCACTCAACCACCATCCATGAGCAAATATACCTTTTGGCAAAGATAATTGTGCTGACATTAACATAGTAGGCCAGTAAACGGCATGAGTAGTTAAAATATCTTTCCCGATTAAATGATAATTGACGGGCCAGTATTTTTTATACATTTCTTCATTAGAATTAAAACCAGCTGCCGTTACATAATTAATTAGAGCATCAAACCAAACATAGGTTACATATTTTGAGTCAAAAGGAAGGTCAATCCCCCAACTTAGTCGTGATTTAGGTCTTGAAATACATAAATCCTCTAATGGCTTTTTTAAAAACCCTAAAACTTCGTTTTTTCTATGTGCTGGTTGAATAAAATTAGGGTTTTTATTTATATGATTAATTAAAGTCTTTTGATATTTAGACATTTTAAAAAAATAATTTTTTTCTTTTAATTTTTTTATATCTTTAAATTGACCAGAGTCAGCTTCTTTCTCAGTAATAAATCTTTCTTCAGAAACTGAATAAAGACCTTCATATTCATCTTCATAAATATCACCATTATCATATACTGTTTGTAATATATCTTGTACGACTGAAATATGACGAGATTCAGTGGTTCTTATGAAGTCATCATATTTAATATTAAGTCTTTCCCATAATTCTAAAAACCTTGGCGCCATTTCATCACAGTGAGCTTTAGGATCAACACCTCGTTTTTTAGCCGCTTCTTGAACTTTTTGTCCATGCTCATCTAGCCCAGTAACAAATAAAACATCCTTGTTTAAATCTCGATGAAAGCGCGTGATAACATCTGCTAAAATTGTTGTATAAGCATGCCCAATATGAGGTTTATCATTTACATAATAGATTGGAGTTGTTAAATAAAATGTTTTCATGGAATACTTATTAGTTCTTTACCTTTTAAAAGTCTTTGCATTGAGATTAGAAAATTAGTCAAAGTTAAAGGAGTATAATAGTTTCTAATTAGTGACTGTATTATATCTTCTAATATTTGATTAATTCCAGCTAAGTCGGCGTTAGGAAAATCTGAATTAAAAGCGACTAATGGTTCTAATAAAAATTCAAATTTAGAGTAGTCACTAATCCCTAAACGATTTGAATATGCAAGATGGAACCAAAGTTGTAAAATATAAATTTTAAATTTAAAATCTTCTGGTCTACGATGTGCCATCATGGAAAAACTATCAATAAATTTTCTCCAACTCCCCTCATCAACCTTTGTAATGATTTTTATGAGATCTTCTAGTTCAGAAAAAGTTTCATAAAATTTTGATCGACTTGACAATTCCAGAGCCAAATGGATATTTCCATCTGAAATTGATGATATTTGTAACGCATCTTTATTCTTAATATTCATTGATTCTAAAATTTTAAGAATAATCTCAATTTTTAATCTTGGAAAATTTATTATTTGGCATCTACTTAAGATTGTTGGTAATAACATTGAACGCTTATCCGTAACTAATATAAGAGTTGTATTTTTTGGAGGCTCTTCTAAAATTTTTAATAGTGCATTTGCAGATTCACCGGCACCATCTGAAAGTAAATGTGAATCAAAAATTAAGATAACATTTCTACCAAATGTTTGAGATTTTAAATAAATATTACGTCTAAGATCTCTGATTGAGCTTATTGTAATTCGACGAGCGTTAGGAATATTTATCTTATAAAAAGGCTCTTTCCCTTTCTTAATCATTGAATTAGTTAATAATTCAAAATCTTCTTTTTTTAATCCATCTAATACTCCACCACTTTTATTAGACTTAACATTACTTGGAAGAGGAACAACAATTTTTACATTAGGATGTTGTAGGCTTTTAAACTTGAGACATGATGAGCATTTATTACAGGGTACCTCTTCAGGTTTTTGACAATTTAGAAGTTTCGCAAATTCTATGGCTGCATATTCTTTCCCGGACCCGGAAGGACCTGAGAAACAATAAGCAGAACCTATTCTATCATTTGATTTAATACGATATAAACGTTTCCAAATTTGTTTTTGCAAATCAGAAAAAATCATTTTTTCTTTAACCACTTTTCTGGGTCAAGCTTTTTACTTTGTCCCCAAATTTCAAAATGTAATTGAGATCCATTAATTGAACTCGAATCACCCATATATGCAATTACCTCTCCTCCTCTTACTTGACTATTTTCATTTACTTCAATATTTGTTACATGGCTATAAACTGTATAGAAACCATTCCCATGGTCAATAATTATTGTTGTACCAAAACCTCTTATAAAAGTAATCGTTGTAACAATGCCTCCTAACACTGTTCTAACTTCTGAACCTGGTTTCCCTTTAATATCAATCCCTGGATTTTCTGTTGTTGTTTTTAATTTCGGATTCCATTGACGTCCAAACTTTGTTATTACTCTCCCTTTAGCCGGCCATTCAAGTTGTCCTTTTAACTTAGGAAATTCTTTTGACTGAAGTACTTGTTGTTGCTGCCTAATTCTAGCTTCTCTTTCAAACCTATTAATATCATCTTGAATTTTATTAATAATAGCTTCTAATTGTTTAACTCCTACTTGTTTTTCAGTAAGAAAAGTTTTCAAATCTTTTTGACTTTGCCTAATATTAATAAGTGCTCTTTGCTCTTTACGTCTTTTATTTTGAACTAATATTAGTGTTTGTGAACGATCTCTTTTTAATCTACGTTTTTTGCGTAGCGCAGCTTCTAAATTTATTTTTTGTTTACCAATCTCAACTAAAAGTGACTTTATTGTATCATATGTCTTTTGATCAATCTTAGCAATGATCTTTAAATATTTAGATCTATAAATTGCCTGTCGCCAAGATGTAGAGCTAAAAACTTTCTCTAAATTTGTTAATTGACCCTTTTTATAAATCTTATTAATTCGTCTCGCATATCTTGTTCGCAAAGTATCTAATTGAATTTCACTTTTAAATATTTGATTTTCTGTTCGAGAAATATCTGCTACTAATAATTTTTCTTCTTTATCAATTTCTTTAACTAATCTTTGCAATAAGGAAATTTCCTCAGAAAGATTAGAAACTTTTCTTACTGAAGATTTTTCTTTTCTATCTTCAGATTGAATTCGTTTTTTTGTAGCTTCAATCTCATTTTTAAGTGATTGTATAGCACTACTTTGAGTTTTGAGTTCTTTTGCAAAATCTTGTTGGGATCTTTGACCCCAAATAAATCCAACTAATAGAATAATTGAAATTGATTTAAAATGACTAAACATTATGACTGAAACTACTTATTGATTAAAGACAGAGCAATTTCATTGTCAAATTGTCTTTGCTTGAACCTTAGACCTTTATATAACTATAATCTATCTTTCAAAATAAGGAGAATGATTTGAAAAGTGCCCAATGGGAAAATATTTTTAAAGGTTGGAACGACTCTGAAAGTAAAACTGTTGTTACTCTAAAACAGGTTCCTGTTTTTAAAAATTTTTCTAATAAAGAATTTCTTGAGCTTGAAAAATTAATTCATCATCGTCAATATAATAATGGTGATTTTATTTTTAAAAATCGCGCACCTGGTGAAGGAATGTATATTATCATGCAAGGTTCAGTTAAAATTACAATTGGCACCAGAAATAATAATGAAAACATATTGGCTGAGCTTGAAGAAGGTGATTTTTTTGGAGAACTAGCGCTATTTGATGATGAAGCTAGATCAGCAAATGCAATAGCAACAAAGGATTCAGAACTTTTAGGTTTTTTTACACAAGATCTTATGGTTCTCCAAGAGCGCAATCCTGTTCTTGGCCAAAAAATACTTTTTAATCTTGGAGGTGTATTGGGGCAACGCTTAAGAGGAACAAATAGTTTACTAATTCATTCTCAATTAAAAAATAAAGACTAATTAGATGGCTAATAGAGAGACTAATTATTTACAACTTATTTACCGCTTAGCAATTGGGCTAATTACTTTATGGTTTATATCAATTATTTGGCCTTATATATCTGATGTTGTATTAATGTTAGTATTTGCATTTTTATTTACAACCGTATTGCTTTCAAGCGTTGATGCTCTAGAAAGGAAAATAAGCCATCGAGGTCTATCTGTGCTAGCTGTCGTTATAATCTTAATTGGAGGAATTGGAGTATTCATTGGTAGTTTCATATCCCAAATTTCACAACAAGCGACAGAATTTTCAAATAGAATAGATAAAGATACACTAACACAAGAATTTAAAATAATTGGCGAGGACATTGCTGACTCTATGCCAACTTTTTTACAAAATATTATTTCTTCAAATGATGATATGGCAGGAAAATTAAGCGAACTGATAAACACTATTATAGGTTCACTGGCTTCAATGGCAAGCGCGGTTGGTAATTTTATGTTTATTGCCGCTATGGTTTTTATCTTTACAATTATTTTACTCGCAGAATATCATGTTTTTAGAAAATCTCTTGTTAATCAAATCCCAAATAAATATTTTGAGCTTGGAATAAAATTAATCTATAATATTGAGAAATCTGTCTCTAGCTATCTTCGCGGTCAATTTCTATCTGCAGCTAGTGTTGCAGCCATGTCTGTTGCTGGCCTTATAATTCTTAACCTTTTTGGCGCTAATTTAACACTTACTTTTTTTATTGGTATTATTGCTGGCTTAGCAAATCTAATACCTTTAGTTGGTCCTTTCGTAGGCATGGTTCCAGCTATCTTAATTGCTTTTATGAATAATTTGGGTAGTGACGTAGCCCTTTCGCATACCTTATTTGGAGTAATTCCTTCTCCTTTTTTCATCCTAGATATAATATTTATGTTCTTAATTGTTCAACAGATTGAAGGCAACTTTATTACTCCAGCTTTAGTTGGAAAAAGCGTTGGTTTACATCCGATGATAGTCATGATGGCATTATTAATTGGAGGAACAATCTTAGGGCCCCTAGGAATGCTTTTTGCTGTACCGGCAGCGGGTATTTTAAAAGTTATTTTTTCAGAAATTACTTTTGTTCGAAAGAATGCACATCTTTTATGATATTTCTATTTTTCTTCGATTCTAAATAGTTTATAATTTGTAAAAGTTAAATAAAGTTCTTTTCTATTATCAAATCTATAGATCCAAAGCTGATTCTTATCATCTAGGCCATTTTTTACTAATTCTGATGGATTTCCCATAATTTTCTCAACTTCATAAATCATCATTCCTAATTTTATTGGATTTATGGACTCTTTTCTTCTTTTATCATTTAGTAAAATATCATCAATTTTTTGACGGATTTCATATTCTTCTTTAGCAATTAATTTGTTTTTAAGTTCTTCAAGCACTTTTTT
>CAJJBS010000052.1 GCA_905182385.1 Fidelibacterota bacterium TCS55 | reverse complement strand
CAACCAGTCAGCAGTTGAAGGCCATATTGCACCTCCTTTGCCATCTATTTTATGACAACCCATACAATTATTTGTATGAATAAATTGTTCACCTTTTGTAACAGATAAATATTTTGGAGTATTCTCTGGTAATTTAGTAGATGGTATTTCATCCTTAACAAGACCCATAATTAGTGTCACTAAAGATTCTATTTCTTTATCTTCTAGTCCAAAATGTGGCATCCTTGATTTTTCTAGTGGTTTTAACTGTTTAACTGAAACAGTTCCATCATCATTTGGAATTAGATCAAACTTTTCAGGTTGATCTAATTTATTATAAAACCAATCCCATTTAGTATGATCTATCTTATCATGCCAAAAACCAAAATCAAGTTTTGATATGAGTTTACTGCCTTCATAATTAAGAGCTATACCGATTGGCTTTCTATCTTCAAAACCATCTATATTATGACATGAATAACAACCATAGTGTCCAATTAGCTTTTCTCCAGAAAGAATCATTTTCTCTTTTATAGACATTTCTTTAAGTATATTTTGGACTTGCCGAGTTGAATTCACTTGGGATAAGAAATCAGAAGTTATTTCGTCCAAAATTGTTACTTCTATTTCAGGTACTAATCTTTTATCAAAATCTTCAGTTTTATCTTCAATAAGATAACTTACAATATCACTTGCTTCTTTATTAGTTAACCTCAAATTTGGCATTTTTGTGCCTGGATGATAAGAATATGGATTTTTCAACCAGCTAAACAACCATTCTTTTGTTGTTTTAGAACCTAAACCAATAAGATTAGGGCCTTGTTCTAGTCTTATATTTTCATAAGACGGTTCATATGATTCATCTACCTCAGGTTGAATTTGATGGCAGCCCATGCATCCATAAGAAGCAACTAGTAGTGCTCCATTTTCTGGATCTCCACTCTTAAGTCCCTTTGTCAAATTATAATCTTCTGAGTACTCATATAAATACTCAGTCATTGCTAAAGATTCTTGTTCAGAACGTAAAATATCTTTGGGGGAACTATTATTCCCTTTTTTAAAGAAATGAGGCATCCATGTATTATGTCTAAAGGCTCTTGGTTCCATAATCCAACGATAGACCCAATCTTTATCTGCTTTTGAAGCTAACTTATAAAGACTTGGTCCCGGCTTTGGAGTATCTGCCCAACGTTCCATTGAGTGACAAGAATAACAACCCGCTTTTTCAAATGTAGCCATACCTAGCGTTAATGTTTCAGCGCCAACAACCGGCATATTATCACCATGACATTTAAAGCACCCTGCCTCTACATATTGAGCTGGCAACATTTTATTTTCCCAATAATGGAGAGCTTCCCATCCATATTTTTTTTTCCACTCTTTGGCTTGGATCTCATCTTTGGGCATGTGCCCAGAAGAAATAAAATCCGTTCCTCTTCCTCTTCCAGCATGACAAGATGTACATCCATATTCACTCATTGGGTGTGGTGAGCTACCTCCAGCAAATTCATCTAGACGTGGATGAGTTGTATATGGTTGCGGTTGGTCTTCAAAGCCTTTTTTGTCAATTCCTACATGGCAAGTCATACAACGATCAACCTTTGGCATCCCCATATATACAAGATCTTCTTTTAAATCATTTACAACAACCTGCTTAACATCATAATAAGGATCAATAAAATCAATTACGGGTAAATCTCTTATAATATTAGCCACTTTATTTGAGAGGTTCATTGATTCTGGATCAAGTTTTGTTAAACGACGCTCTAATAAAAGTTTATCTTTTGATACAGAAAAAATAGCGTCTTCGTACTTCTTTATATTGGCGTTGATAAGCTTTAACTCAATACTTAATTCATCTATCTCTGACTGTGTATTTTCAGCTACTAAAAAAACTTCATCAGTTTTTTTGCGAAGATCTTCATACTTTTTTCCGCCTCTTCAACATTGCCATGTCCAAACAAGGCTTCTTCATAGGCATAACGCTGTGCATCCATATCTGCTTTACTAAATTGAAAATCTTGATTGTATTTATATAATTCAATATTTAAGATTTTTAGCTTGTTATTAATATCATCAACTTTTGCAGATTCTAGTTCTAAATCAACTCTACTTTTACTAAGAGAGCTCATTAGGTCTTCATATTCATCGCTATCTTCTAAAGCAACTTTCTCAGTATTAATATCTTGCTTAACTTTCTCAATTTCAATTTTTCTAAATTCTATTTGGTACTTTTTCCAAGGTCTATTGAAGTCATCAGCAAAAACTAAAACCCAAAAAGCAGTAAACAAAATACTAGATAATGCGAACCATTTATTTAGCTTAAGTATATTGTAATAACGTTCCTGATTATTTGAATTATTCATATATGCGTATATCTATTAAAAATTAAAAAAGTACTCAGGTATTGATATAAGATACTTAAGGTTAAATAACCATCTTAGGTACATTTTTACAGGGAGAAGTGCTCCAAAGATTGTTAATACAATAAATATTGAATAACGCGAAGCACCCAAATCATTATAGTATTTTTTCAAAGCTGTTTTAGCTAATAATACTGGTAAGACTGCAACAAGGATAAACATGATTAGAAGTCCTGGAGCTTCTCTTAAAAGAATAGATTGTGGAAGTCCAATCTCTAACCATTTTACAAAAATTAGTTCAGAAAGATTTATATTAGTTAATGCTTCTAAACGATGTGAATCCCAATATTCAAAAGGACCAAAAAATCCCCAGTTCGGACCTCTTAAGAATGTTCCTATTACAATTAAAACATTCCATAAAATTAGCCATCCAAATAAATAAAGGGACATAGAAAGTTTTCTATCTTTATAACTATAATACCCTGAACCATTTGGATCTCTGTCTATATAAGGAATTGCCATCAAACCAATAATAATAAAAGTTGGTAAAACAACACCTGCATACCATGGATCGAAATAGACTAACATTTCTTGAAGACCTAAAAAGTACCATGGGGCTTTTGCCGGATTGGGCGATTCAGCAGGATTTGCCGGTTGCTCTAAAGGTGCAGGAAGACCAATTGACCAAATTAACATAAATGCTGAAAAAAGAATTAAAGAAATTAATTCTACATAGACTAAATCAGGCCAAACTAATACTTTATCATTTGGTGCTTCATAATATTCATCCACAGATTCACCTTGGTCTACTAATTGATCATTTTTATAAGCTTGACTCATTGATAGCCAGGTAAAAAATATAAGTAATAAAATAAGCCCAGAGATTGGAACATTATCTGGTTTTAAAACAATACTTCTAAAATTGTAATCAGTTAGACCAAAAATAAAGAAAGCTACAGTCACAAACGTCATCAACAAAAGACCTTTGCCAGTCCATAATTTATCTATATTTAACCGCTTATTTATTTTATAGAACCAATTAGTAGGAGGAAACACAAACGGAAAAATTATTATTACTGCAGTTACTAATATAGTTGGGTTAGATATATAATTAATTAATGATTTGAAATCTTCCATAAGTTTCTATACTGGAGTAGAAATACCACCATCTTTACGAATTCTCCAAAAGTGAACTGCCATAAATATCATAATAATAAATGGGAGACCTATACAATGAAGCACATAAAAACGAAGTAAAGTTGCTTCTCCTAAAAACCTTCCACCAATTAATCCAAAACGTGCATCACTAACCTTTGTAATAAAATTAATATCACCTATTGCTAATAAAGCTGAGCCCGGTCCTTCTGCGCCCAATAAAGGAGTTGCACCTGCCATATTAGATCCAACTGCAATTGCCCAAATAGCTAATTGATCCCAAGGTAACAAATAACCTGTAAAACTTAGTAAAAGAGTTAGAATAAGGAGAATAACACCAATTGCCCAGTTAAATTCCCTGGGAGGTTTATATGAACCAGTCATAAAAACTCTGAACATATGCAACCAAACAGTGATAACCATTGCATGTGCTCCCCATCTATGAATTTCACGCATAATACCAAAAGGTACTTGTTCAGAAAGGTCAATCATATCAGTATAGGCATATTCAATTGTAGGTCTATAATAGAACATTAATAAAATTCCAGAAATAGTCAATATCAAGAATATAAAGAAAGAAAGTCCTCCCATACACCATGTGAACTTTAACTTAACAGCATGTTTTGGTAAACGAACAGGATGAAGGTGTAAAAAAACTGAATTCAAAACTACCATCATACGCTGGCGTCTTGATTTTGGCACACCGCCACCTCGAAAAATTGAGGTCCAAACTTGACCTACAGAAAATTTATCTAATAAACTTTTTTTATCACTCATTTTATAATTATTATCTTTATACTTTTAAGAAAGCCTCTGGGTCAGTCCACTGCCCTTTTTCTTGTTGGTATTTTTGGTTTTTATCAACAATAATTTCACCATCATCAGCCAATGTAATTTTAAAACGTTCCAATGGTCTTGGAGCTGGACCTTCAAAATGAATACCTGTCATTCTAAATCCACTACCATGACAAGGACATTTAAATTTTTTAGCAGTTGGTTGCCAATTGGGTGTGCAACCCAGATGGGTACAAACTGTAGATAAAGCATATAGTCCTTCATCATTTCTAATCATCCATACACCAAATTTTTCTTTCCACCTTAAGTCAACTTGTCCTTTAGTATAATCATCAGGAAAGCCTGCTCTGAAAGTTTGAACAGGTTCGAAAAGAACATTAGGAAAAAAGAATCTAAGCATCATGGTAAAATAACCACCCGTAGCAGCAATAAATGCCACCCATCCGATTGATAACCATGAAAAAAAAGATCGACGAGATACTTCCTCGCCTGATTCAGCTTTGTTTAAAGCTGCAGGTGGCGGACTTGACGGAGTTATAGTTACTGTTTTTTTATCTTTAGCCTTAGGCATGTAGATATCTATTCTTCAAAGTTTAGTAATGCTCTACGAGCAGCTTCTCGAATTTTCAAATTAGAATCACTCTTTCTCAAATCTAATAATGATGCTTTTAGATCAGAGTCTTTAATCAATGGTGCAACGTTAATTGCTACCATCATGGCTTGAACCTGCTCTACTTTATCAATATTAGAAAAAGAATTTAAATACTTTCTATCTAAGAGGTCTAATATTATTCTTCTTCCACTTGAATTTTTTTGTTTTGCAAGAGCGACGGCAGCATCCCAACGAACATTTGGTTCAATATCAGCTAACATTTTTTCTAAAGCCATTATAGAACGAGAGTCATCAATCTTCCCAAGGGCTATTACTGATTGCAGTCTCACCAGAGAATCTCCACTCTCAAGTAAGTCTAATAAATATTCAACAGCTCTAGTATCCTTTAAGTTGCCTAATGCAAAAGCACAAGCCATAATAATTTCACTATCATTTTGGTCTAATGCTTTGATTATTGTTTCAACATATCTTTTATCACCTGTTGCACCCATCGCAATAGCTAAGAACTGCCTAATCCGAATATCTCTATCATTAATAGCATATTCAAAAGTGTTAATCATTTCAGTTACAAAACGATCATCCTTTGGAACCATTTTTGGATTAGATAATATTTTGGATAATTCAAATGCTCCTTGCCATCTTTTAGTTGCACCACCAATTTTTACATCCTCTAGATAGTCCTGAGCTGTATTTGGTTCCGCAGTCATTATTCGTGTTACAAGAAATATTAAAACAGCAAAAATAGCGATTATAAAAGGCACAACGAAAAAACTGTGAACAATAACCTTTAAAGCAGATTCTTTTTTAGGGATTTGATCTATTTTATTTTCAATATTCATTTATTTCAATAATTATTGTGCCGCGGAAAGGACTCGAACCTTCACGCCTTTCGGCACTGGTTCCTAAGACCAGCGTGTCTACCAATTCCACCACCGCGGCAAAGATTTTTTAAGTAATAATAGCTTATAAAATTACAATTTTGTTTAAGATTATTAAAAGATATAAAGTTTGTTATTTTGCTAATGCATTTTGCAGATCTTCTCTAAGATCTTCGAAATCTTCAATTCCAATTGACAAACGAATTAAAGTTTCAGTAATACCCATTTTTAATTTATTCTCAACGGGCACTGCAGCATGTGTCATATCATAAGGGACACAGCAAAGACTTTCAACTCCTCCTAGGCTTTCTGCTAATGTTATAACTTTAAGTTTTTCTAAAAATTTATCACGTAAATCAATTCTCCCAACATCAATAGAAATCATATTTCCAAAAATATTTTTACCATTAGGGGAGAACTGTTGTTTTTTTGCAATTTCAAATTGAGGGTGACTATCTAACCCGGGGTAAATCACTCTTTTTAAATCATATTCACTAGATAACCATTGTGCAAGTTTAAACGCATTTTCAGAAGATTTCTGATACCTAAGAGA
Organism: Fidelibacterota bacterium TCS55; assembly: GCA_905182385.1. Classification (GTDB taxonomy): domain Bacteria; phylum Fidelibacterota; class Marinisomatia; order Marinisomatales; family TCS55; genus TCS55. The sequence continues at coordinate 12,126 of CAJJBS010000052.1, read as the reverse complement.
TAAAGTTTTCACTGATCTTAATAAAATCCAATTGTCAAATGGACTTGGCACTCCCCCTGTTGCCTTTAGCATAAATCGAATTCGCTCACCTAAGTCATCATTATTAGTAGTTAAAACACCACCTAAGATATCTGAGTGACCCGATAAAGATTTTGTAGAACTTTGCATCACAATATCTACGCCATATTCTAAAGGTCTTTGGCCGTAAGGACTCATAAATGTATTATCCACACTTAGTAAAACTCCTGCTTTTTTACAAATTGAGGATGTTGCTTGTAAATCACAAAGCTCCAAAAGCGGGTTTGTGGGTGTTTCAACATGAACTAACTTCGTATTAGGTTTTATATGTTTTTCAATATTTTCAGGTTGTCTTGAATCAATCCATTCAAATTCAATACCCTGGCGCTTCAAAACATTCATTGACATACGAAATGTTCCACCATAAGTATTTCTAGAAATTAAAATATGATCACCAGCATCAAACAATTGAAATAGCGCTGTTGTTGCAGCCATACCTGTACTAAAGCATATTGCGTGTTTAGCACCATCTAGCGCTGCTAGGTTTTCTTCAAGACGAGCTCGAGTGGGGTTAGAGACTCTTGAATAATCATGCCCTCTATTTTTACCAACACCATCCTGCTTAAATGTAGATGTTAAATGGATAGGTGGTGATACTGAGCCAAGCTCTTTATCTGGCTCATTTCCCACATGAATAGATTTTGTTGAAAATCCCCATTTTTTATTATTACTCATAACTATACCTTTGTATATCCTTGGTTTAAATATTGTTCTAATTTTTTATACTTTACTTCGATTTGACTGCCGCTTGGACTAACTAAGCGTATTTTATCATTTCTACCTATTTTATCGTCAATATTTATAGGTTGCTTAGGAAGACCAGAAGAGGTAGCTGCTTGCTGTTGCATAGATGGTCCTGAAAAACCCATTCCAGTTGATTCATCATGAAGAGCCTGGACATTACGTGGTTTATTTGATGGTAATTCTGGAGCTGAATCCATTCCTTGAATTTGTGTTCTATACAATCTTTGAATTGTAGCTTCGGATGTATTAGCCATCATCTCTTGAAACATTTGAAAGCCTTCAGACTTATATTCTAGCAAAGGGTTTTTCTGTCCATAAGCACGAAGGTTTATTCCTTCTCTTAATTGATCCATGGCATATAAATGATCTTTCCATTTTTCATCAATTGTTCTCAGTACGACAAATTTTTCAAAACCACGCATAACATCTTGAGGCAGTAATGATTCACGTGTTTTATAAACTTCTTTTGCCTGAATTAAAATATATTCACGAATATTTTCCAACGTAAGCTCTTTATTGTTAATACTTCCTTGTACTATTTCAGGATTCACATCTACTAACATATGAGATGATAGATTTTGTCTTAAAGATTCCCATTCCCAATTTTCAGGAGCAGTATCTTCCATACTTGTAAGTTCGTCATCCACATAATCATCTACCATATCTTCAATTGCTTCCGTGATATCTTCATCATTTAAAGCTTGTTTGCGAATATCATAGACCACTTGACGTTGCTGGTTCATAACATCGTCATACTCTAGCAAATGTTTACGAATACCAAAGTTTCTTTGCTCTACTTTTTTTTGTGCATTCTCTATGGCTCGAGTTACCATTCTAGCTGTGATCACTTCTCCTTCTTCTGCACCAAGTCTATCCATTATAGATGCAATGCGCTCACTATTAAACAACCTCATAAGATCATCTTCTAAAGAAAGATAAAAAACACTAGAGCCGGAATCACCTTGTCTTCCGGACCTACCTCTTAATTGTAGATCTATTCGTCTTGACTCATGCCTTTCAGTTCCAATAATATGAAGCCCACCTAACTCTTTCATTCCTTCACCTAATTTAATATCTGTACCTCTTCCAGCCATATTAGTAGCAATAGTTACGGCACCATGTTGTCCTGCCCTTGCAACAATTTCAGCCTCGCTTTGATGTTGTTTTGCATTAAGAACATTATGTGGAACGCTTTTACTCTTTAGCATCCGAGATAATAGTTCAGAGGCCTCAACCGAAATTGTGCCAACTAAAGAAGGCTGGCCAGTTTGGTGACATCTTATAATTTCTTCAACAACAGCATTATATTTTTCTCGAGTAGTTTTATAAATAAGGTCATTTCGATCATCTCTCACTATAGGCCTATGCGTAGGTATAACTAAAACATCTAAATTATAAATTGATGCAAACTCTTCAGCTTCCGTTTCGGCTGTACCTGTCATACCAGCTAATTTATCATACATACGAAAATAATTTTGAATTGTAATTGTCGCAAGTGTTTGAGTTTCTCTTTCCACCGTAACATTTTCTTTTGCTTCTAAAGCTTGGTGAAGGCCGTCGCTATATCGTCTTCCTGAAAGAATTCGACCAGTAAATTCATCAACAATTTGAACTCGACTATCTTGAACTACATATTCAACATCTTTCTCATAGAGTGTATATGCTCTTAGCAATTGGGTCATATTATGAATTTGACCCGAACGATCAGCATGAGTTTGATGCGCAGCTTCTTTCTCTTTATCTTTTTCAATTTCAGAGAAGCTTTCATTCTTATCTATATCATGAAGTAATTCGCCTAAATCAGGTATAACAAATAAGTCTGGATCATCTGGAGCTAAATTATTTCTACCCATGTCAGTAATATCAATAACATGAGTTTTCTCATCTATACTAAAAAATAAATCTTCATCAACTTCATGAAGTTTTTTATCTCTCATAAACTCTGATTCAATTTGATAGGCAAGTTTCTTAGCTCCCGCTTCTTGAAAAGCTTTCATAACTTTTGGGTGCTTAGGCATTCCTCTAAGTGCTTGAAGATACTTGTAACCAGCTTCTTTATTTTTACCTTCTTTTAGAAGGGTCTCTGCTTCAACTACAATCTGCGCGACTAATGCCTTTTGCTCTCGAACTAAATTTTGAATTAGCGGGCGCAGATCTTTGAAAGATGAATCAACTGGAGCATCGACCGCACCTGAGATAATCAAGGGTGTTCTCGCCTCGTCTATTAAAACAGAATCTACTTCATCTACAATAGCATAAGAATGATCTCGCTGAACTAAATCTTCTTTTTGCAATGCCATATTATCACGAAGATAATCAAAGCCAAATTCATTATTTGTTCCATAGGTAATGTCACAATTATAATTTTGACGACGTTGCTCAGGTGTCATATTATTTAAAATAAATCCAACACTAAGACCTAACCTTCTATAAACTTCTCCCATCCATTCCGCATCACGTTGTGCAAGGTAATCATTAACTGTAATTAAGTGAACTCCTCTTCCAGTTAGTGCATTTAAATATATAGGAAAAGCAGCTACAAGAGTTTTTCCTTCACCTGTTTTCATCTCTGCTACATTTCCACGATGTAAGATTATTCCACCAATAAGCTGAACATCATATGGAATCATTTCCCACTTTAGTTCACGACCTACAACTTTCCAACTAGAGCCAAACATTCTTCGGCATGTTTCTTTAACCATGGCAAAAGCTTCTGGCAAAAACTCTTCTAATTTGCTGTGCTCTGCTAATAAAATAGATTTTTTAGCTTCATCTTTATCATCAATCTCTTTCTTCGCTGTTTGCTTAGCTTCTTCAACAGCTGAAATAATTTCAGTTCTTAATTCTATTGAACGTGCCTTTAGTTCTTCGTCAGACTTATCTAATAACTTATCTGCAAACTTATTTATTTCATTAACTAATGGATAAAGTTGTTTTACTTCTCTATCTGATCGAGACCCAAAAACTTTTTTAACTAAACTTTGAATCATTAATTTTTTTCCTTAGTTCCACTTGGCATTGTTTTATAAACATTGTCTAATACACCATTAACAAAGCTAGAGCTATCTTCATTGCAATATATTTTTGCTATTTCAATTGCTTCACTAATGGATACTTTTGGAGGAACATCTTCGATAAAATAAATTTCACTAATAGCCACAATAAGTAGCAATCGATCTAAAAGTGCTACTCGATCAAATTCCCAGTTATTAAGTCTACTTTTAATTTGATCCTCGCACCATTCTTTATTATCCATAGCTGATTCAAATAAATCAGTAATATACTTTATTAAATCTGGTTCATAAGATCTACGCTTAAAAACATCTTTTAATATTTTCTCACTGTCTTCTCCAGTCATTGCTGAAGCATATAGTGCTTGAAGAACTGCTTCACGTGCAATTCTTCTTGGGTGTGTATTTTTAATCATAAATTATTATTCTGAAATTAAATGGAATGTATCCAGCCAAAAGTATCTTCTTCTTCTTCTAATTGAATACTTACTAAGAGCCTTCTTATTTCGCTGGCTACTGGACCCATTTTTCCATCTTTGATTTTATATGGTTTATTATTGTACGTAATACAACCAACCGGTGTTATAACAACTGCAGTTCCAGTACAAAAGACTTCATCTGACTTGAATAAGTCTTCTAAGAGTAAATCTTCTTCTTTTATTTCTAATCCTAATTTGTCTTGAGCTAGTTTCAAGACAGAATCTCTAGTTACACCATCTAAAATTGAACCCGTAAGTCTTGGTGTTACTAGTTGCTCTCCTCTTAGCATAAAAATATTGGCTGACCCAACTTCTTCAACTAATTTTTCATTATCAGCTTTTAGATAAAGGACTTCATCAAATCCAGCAGCTTTTGCTTCTTTTACAGGTAATAGTGTTGAAGAATAATTACCAATAGCTTTAGCATTTCCAATGCCTTTTGGTGCAGCACGATGGTATGATTGAGATGCAATTAAATTAAGAGGCTTAATTCCATCTTTAAAATATGGACCTACAGGCGCTGTGTAAATCATAAAAGTGTACTCACTAGCTGGTGCAACACCTAATGTTGGGGCTGTTCCCCAAACCACTGGTCGAATATATAGACCACCCTTACTATATGGAGGTATAAAGTCAATATTATCACGCGCAACTTCTAATATTGCATTCATAAAATAATCTTCTGGAATCTCTGGCATACAAAGTCTTTTACAAGATCTAGAAATTCTCTTTGCGTTCATATCAGGACGAAATAACACTCCTCTATCTTTGGCAGAATGATGAGCTTTCATACCTTCAAATATTCCCTGACCATAATTTAAGACACCAGATGCTGGAGAAATTTCAATATTACCATAAGGAATTAATTTACCATTCTTCCAATCTCCATTACTATTTGAAGAACTTGTCCACATACTTCGAGTAGGGTAAACACCAAATCCAAGACTGTCCCAATCGATATTTTGTTTTTTCAACACTATAAATTTCCTCCAAGTATTTCTCGCGCAACTACTAATTCTTGAATTTCAGATGTGCCTTCATAAATTTGAGTAATTTTTGCATCGCGCATTAGTCTTTCTACACCGGTCTCTCTGACATAACCATATCCACCAAATATTTGAACACATTCTGTTGCTGCTTCCATCGCAATCTTAGATGCAAAACTTTTAGCCATTGCAGCTTCTTTTTTAAATGACAAACCTAGATCTTTCATCTTTGCTGCTCGATAAATTAGAAGCCTAGCAGCATCTATATTTATAGCCATTCTTGCTATTTTACTTCTAATCGCTCCAAATTTCCCAATTTTTTTACCAAATTGCTCTCGCTCATTAGCGTAAGAAACAGATCTATCTAATGATTCTTTAGCAATGCCTAATGCTTGCGTTGCTATACCAATTCTTCCGCCATCTAATGTACCTAAAGCAATTTTAAATCCTTTACCTTCTTGACCTAAACGATTCTTCTCTGATACTTTACAATTATCAAAATAGAGTTCACATGTATCTGAACCACGAATACCAAGTTTGTCTTCTTTTTTGCCCGTTGAAAAACCTTTCGTTCCTTTTTCTATAATAAATGTCGAAATACCATTATAGCCCACATCTTTTTCAGTTAAACACATTAAAAGAACAACATCAGATGAGATACCATTTGTTACCCAGTTTTTTGTTCCATTTATAATATAGTAGTCATCTTCTTTTTTAGCAAAGGTTCTCATGTTACTTGCGTCAGATCCAGACTGAGGCTCTGATAAAGAGAAGGCTCCAAGCCACTCACCACTTGCTAGTTTTTTTAAAAATTTTATCTTTTGTTCTTCTGTCCCAAACTTCTCAATCAGCTGACAAACTAAAGAATTGTTTACGGACATTATTACTGCTGCTGAGGCATCAACCTTCGCTATTTCTTCAAGCGCTATACAGTAACTAACTGTATCCATTCCAGAGCCACCAAGCTCTTCAGGGATCATCATTCCCATAAATCCTAACTCACCCATCATCTTGATTTGATTAGATGGAAATTCAGCATTTTTATCTCTTTCAATAACTCCAGGGCGTAAATGATTTTCTGCAAATTCTCTTGCTGTCTTCTGTAAAAGTTTTTCTGTATCTGATAATATGAAATTCAAAATTACCTCCTAACTATAATTGCAGATGCTTCACCACCACCAATACATAATGTAGCCAAACCATTATGAACATCTTTTTTAATCATAGCATAAATTAAAGTTGTAAGAATACGAGCACCACTACAACCTATCGGGTGTCCTAATGCAATAGCACCACCATTTACATTAACTCTATCATGATCTATTTTATACTCTTTAATTGCAGTCATGACTACAGGACCAAAAGCTTCATTTATTTCCCAAAGGTCTATATTCTCTGAGTTTAGATTTGCTTTTTTTAGTACGTTTGCAATCGCTTTAAGTGGGGTAGTTGTAAACCATTCAGGTTCGTGTGCTGCTGATGCTTGTGCATTAATTGAGACTAAAGGTTTTAAACCTAATAAATTAGCTTTGTCTCTTCTCATTAACATTAATGCAGAAGCTCCATCATTTATTTTAGATGCATTTGCTGCTGTTATAGTACCTTTCTTATCAAAAGCAGGTTTTAGTAAAGGTATCTTCTGAAAATTTACGCGACTAGGCTCTTCATCGTTCTTAATTATTTGACTATCATTTTTGCCAGAAGAAATAGTAACGGGAACCATCTCTTCAAAAAATAGATTTTTATCTTGAGCAGCTATTGCTCGTTCATATGAAATTTTTGCAAAAGCATCTAAATCTTCTCTAGAAAAATTATTTTGGGCTACACACATTTCAGCACATGTACCCATATGCTTATCGTTGTAAGCATCCCAAAGACCATCTTTAATTATAGAATCAATAAGCTTTCCATTACCTAAACGGTATCCAGATCGCGCCTTGGATAAAAGATAAGGTGCTTGAGTCATATTTTCCATTCCTCCAGCAATTATTATTTCTGCATCCCCTGCTTGTATTGCTTGACTTGCTAACATTACTGCTTTTAAACCTGAACCACACATTTTATTAATTGTTAAGCATTCAACAGAATTTGGCAAGCCGGAACCTAAAGCAGCTTGGCGTGCAGGAGCTTGGCCCTGCCCCGCAGAAAGAACATTACCCATAATGACTTCATCAATAGATTTTGGGTCAATCTTAGTTTCTTCGATTATTGATTCAATAACCAAAGATCCTAATTTATGAGCAGGAATGTTAGAGAAAACACCTTGAAAACTTCCAATAGGTGTACGTTTTGCAGAAACAATTACTACATCTTTATCTTTAGTCATAATATGTTTCTAATAATAAATATGAAAAAAAATAGCTATGGGAAGCTAAGTGAGGCCGAGAACTTAGTATCTTAATATACATAATCAATCATATGTGTAGTTTTTTTAGTGCTGCACACACCAAAAATCTTTGCTTAGAACCTGAGAAATTTACTACAAATCGCATTTTATAATTAAATATTTTGATATGTAATAATCTTGGTTTTTACTTACTACTTCTTAGAAGTATCATATGCTTTAATAATATCACGAACTAATTTATGACGAACAATATCTGAAGAGCTCATTTTACTAAACCCAATTCCATCAATTCCTTTTAATAAATCAATAACTTGAAGTAAACCTGATTGGCTTTTTTTACTTAAATCAATCTGAGTGATATCACCAGTAATAACAGCTCGAGACTTAAGACCTAAACGAGTTAGAAACATTTTCATTTGTAGAGTAGTAGCGTTTTGAGCTTCATCAAGAATCATAAAAGCATTATTAAATGTTCTTCCTCTCATATAAGCTAATGGAATTATCTCTATAATATTTTCATCTAAGAGTGTTTTTAATTGAACAGATGGTATCATCTCTGATAAAGCATCATACATTGGTGCTAAATAAGGATCAACTTTTTCTTTTAGGTCCCCTGGAAGAAAACCAAGGTTCTCACCAGCTTCAACTGCAGGTCTACATAAAACTATTCTGTCCACTTCATGATTTAATAAAGCCGAAACTGCAAATGCAACAGCTATAAATGTTTTTCCTGTTCCAGCAGGACCAACAGAAAAAACCATGTCATTTTCCCTTACAATATTAATATACTCTTCTTGACCAAGAGTCCTTGCAGAGATAGCTCCTTTTCGACCATAATGAACAGTTAAATCCATTGATTTTATATTTGTACTATTACTATTTGTTATAAAATTTATAATGGTCTTTACATCTTTTGATGTAATAGAGCCTCTACGATTGATTGTAGCATTCATTTCATGAAAAACTGATGAAATTATATTCGCCTCTTTATCATCTCCATCAATTTTAATTATATCTCCACGCACAACTATTTGGCTTTGGAAAAAATTTTCCACCAATTTTAAGTTGATATCCGCCGGACCAAACAACAAACGTTGATCCATTCCTTTTATTTCAATTGTCTTTTCCATGTACAATAATTAATTAGTAATCTTTATCTATGAATTTCTACAAATTTCTAAGTTTTTCATCATTCTTCAGCAAAGATAATAGTATGAAAAAATTTAATGTTATTATTCTTTTTAGTCTAATATTTATGAATACCAGCTGTGTAAAGAAAAATGATTCATTTAACAGGTATATCTCTAAAGAAAAAAATATTCAATTTCTTGTAGATCAAGGTCGAATTCATTGGTCAAAAAGAGTGAATTTTAAAGAAGCTCGCTTAGCAAAACTTTTTCTATCAAAAGCAAATAGTCTTAATCCAGATAATCAAGAAATAGTTGAACTCTATGCTAGAGCATGCTACTTTGTTGGATATTATATAGAGTCAAACCCAGACAAATCAGACTCACTTTTTATTCAAGGTTTTAACGCAACTTGGAGTTTTATAATTAGCACTGATGAATTTCAAGAAGGGGCTGCACTTTTCGAGGGTGATTCAACAGGGAAAAAGATAGCTGGGATCTCAAATATATCAGAAGGAATGGTTCCTATATTATATTGGTGGGTATCTAATTATTCAAGGTTTCTTGCAAAAAAACCTGTTATGGCTAGACTCCAGTCTAGAGATCTAATCGAAACTGCTCTTCATAGAATTATTTCATTAAAGCCTGATTTCTTTTATCATGGTTCAAATAGACTATTTGGTGGGATTTATGCTAGATTACCAGGTGTAGAATTAAGTTTATCTATGAGTAATTTTGATAAAGCTATTTTAGGTAGTCCAAATTATTTAGGTACTTATGTAGTTCGTGCTGAATACCTATATACAAAAAGTGGCAATCGAGAATCTTTTATAAAAGATCTTCAAATTGTTTTAAATGCAGATCCAACATTATTACCAAATATCTCACCTGAGAATTTATTTGAACAGGAAAAAGCTAAAAGACTTCTTTTGAAAGAATCTAAACTCTTTGAATAGTCATGGGCCTTCTTTACTAGAAAAGTCACCAATCATTAAAATTGAAGATTAAATAATTATTTTTGAAATATTTAGAAATATTGTCCATTATCTATTTCATTTTTTAGCTCCATTAGTATTTGCAAAATTATTTTGGAAGAGTAATTGGCGAATTCCTGGACTTATAATGTTAGCAACTATTTTTATAGATTTAGATCATTTATTTGCAAATATTATATATGATTCTAATCGATGTAGTCTTGGTTATCATCCTCTGCATACTATTTGGGCTGCAATTATTTATTCTACTTTATTAATTATGCCTTCTTGGAAATTACGTGCAGTAGGATTGGGTAGTTTATGGCATTTAATTACCGATTTAATTGATTGTTTAATGATTAATAATTAATAATTATATCCAAAAGTGAATTTTATCTTCTGATATGTAATCTCTTAATTTATTAGTAAATAAAGTTTTAACATTATCTCTTTCTTCTTGTGAAATTGTCATGATTTTATTTTCATCAATATAATTTTTATAATATTCAAGAGAGTCTGGGTTAGTTTTTCTTATTCTTTGAAAATAATCACGTCCCATTCGAAATACACCAACAGTTATATCATATATATTCTTTTTTTCTAATGAATTAATTATTTTATTTAATAAATTTGAATAATCTTCTTCCCAATTATCATATATAATTACGGGGTCAAAACATAATCTTATTTTCCATCCCTTACTAATTGCTAATTGAATCGAAGACAACCTTCTTTCTAGAGTTGGAGTATCAAACTCATTCATACGAACAATTCTTTCTGGTGATAAAGTCCATGAAAATATTATTTTATTTGATGGCTTTAAATCAGACAATGAACTAAACAATGAACTTTTAGTTCTTACTTCAATTATTAAATCTGACTTTTTGTTTGCAAAATTTATCCAAGATCTAGTAATGGGTAAAATATTCTCAAAAGCCATCAAATCAGTATTATAGGATATAGATAAAACTAATGGCTCTCTTGGGAATGCACGAATTAAGAGCTCTTTTTCTACTGCATCTTCTAAATCATTTTGATTAACAAAAACTACAATATTTGCAGAAGAATACATGCCTTGTAAAAAACAATAATCACAATTGTAAAGACAATTTAGTATTGGAGTATTGTAATAAAAGTTTTTAAAACCTCCATCTTGAAGAATATCTGTACTCTTATAAATAAATGGTGGTTTTTTTACGGCAAGAATTAATTTGATTGATTTTTTTTGTGTCTGAAAGTCTTGACTTTTTTTATTAAAAAAAGATTTGTAATCTGAGATTTCAACTATGCGAGCATTTGGGAACCTCTCTAAACAGTCACGTGTTAAATTATATTTTTTTGCTTCTGATTCAACATAAATATGAGAAAAATCAGGTAGAAAGGTATTTTTTGATTTTATCAAAGACTTTATTCCTCTCCTGTTTTGACTTTGGTGTTCCTCTAAAATAAAGATCTAAGTCAATTATTAACCCATTATTTTTTTTATAGTTTTCAGATAGAAAAATTAATTGTATTGATTGAGTTTTTGTCAATTGAAATTTTTCAGAATATTTTTTCAATAAGTTTATCTCAGAATTATCTAAAATAATTCGACTAGAAAGATTCTTCGTATTATAAGAATTAATAATTTTAGAAATAATTTCTATTTTTTTTTGAATTAAACTTTCAGCATCAATTGATTTCCAATCCAATATATCCATATGGTCAGAAACTATTTTTAGAAATACTAACCGATGAGAAGTAATGTATGATGAGAATAATTCAAAAATTATACTAGCTTCCATATCTACTAACCCTGTGTATTTAGAACTCTCATTCGTTACACTATTTTGAACTGTAGTTAATGTAATCTCTTCTAAATTATGCTTTATAAGAATATCTGGGAGAAAAATATTACCAGTTTCATCATCAATAATCTTATTTATAAAATACATAGAACCAATTTTAGTTTTATTATTTTCACCTCCTGCAATACCAATATTAATAATAATTGTTTCGCCCCAATTAATTTTTAAATCTATAATCGATTTAAGTTTAGCTTTAGTTTTATCTTTACCTATACCCGTGATCAATAATGATATATTTTTATGTATAAATAACTGAGTTTTTAAATCTTTTTTAAGATTAAATATTCTTATTAGAGGGTTAGCTTCAACTTTAAGAGCTGTAAGTAGTAAAAAATTCATATTATAAAAAAATCAATCTTAATTACTATTGACAAATTCTCTTATTTTAACAACCATTTCTATACTATGTGTTTTATTATTTGTTTTCATATCAATTAATTTACTATTTGAGAGTTTATCTGAAATCTTTAAAGTGTTCTTGTAATCGTGCATTATATCTTTTGATCCTGTAAGAATTAATACGGCATGATTAA